>NZ_JBLVOL010000030.1:0-32953 GCF_053543755.1 Achromobacter semiaridum
GCGGCGCCGGCGGCTCGGGCCGAACTGCGCGTCGTTGCGTTCGCGGCGCGCGCGGGGGCCGGGCCGGATGCCGCATCGATTGCCGAGGCGCTGATCGAACAACAGCGCCCCGAGCTGGATCCCGAACTGAAAACCTTGCAGGGTTTCCCGGTCTTTGCAGCGCGCGTGCCGCCGTTGGACGACGTTGAGCTGTACGCCGCCGCACGCGAACGCGGCGCGCCCGCCGACGCGTTGGCCACGGCGGGCCTGCGTGCAACGGCCTTGCTGGTTGATGTCGCGTCCACGCTTACCAACGAAGCGCATCGTCGCGTCACCGAACTGGATGTGCCAGCGCGCGACGAAGACTGGCCGTTGTTGCGCTTTGACATCCTGCTGCCCGCGACCTGGTCGCAGCCCGCGCGCGAGCGCGCGCGCGCCGAAGTGCTGGCGGCAGCGGGCGTCTGGCCCGATAGCCGCGTCAGCGCCACGGAACATGCCGCGCACGACGTGATGGCCACCGAGACGCTGCTGCGTGAATTGGCGTCACAGCCCGCCGGCACCAACGCCGCCCCGACGTGGCGCATTGTGCTGGCCGGTGACGGCTACATCGATCAGGATCAGGTGGCGCAATGGGACGCGGACGCCACGCTGCTGACGCACGCCAATCCGCAGGGCCGCGTGCCGGGCGAGGCGGCTGCCGGCTTGCTGCTGAGCTTGGTGGATGCCCGCGCGGGTGTGGCCGCCCCAGGGGCAGCCGCATCGAACGCCGCTGCGACGGCCCTTTCTTCCGCGTCCACCGACTTGCGCGTCGCCCTGTCCCCCTTGATCCAACGCCAGAAGCCCGCCGACGCGCGGGGCGCGTTGCCGGAGCCCGCGCTGGCCGAGCTGGCGCGCGACCTGTTGCAGCGCGCGGCCGTTGCGCCGGACAGCGTCGTGCATGTGGTCAGCGACGCCGATCATCGCGGCAGCCGCCCATTGGAAGCCTTGGGCGTGACGTCGCAATTGTTTGAACACCTGGATGCCAGCAAGGACTGCCACGCGGTGGGCGTGGCCTGTGGCCATACCGGCGTGGCCGCCTCCTTGCTGAGCTTGGCCATCGCCGGTGAAGCCTGTATGCAGGCCGAACATCCGGTGCTGACCCTTACCCTGCAAGACCCCGCATTGCGCTGCGCGTCCCTGGTCTATCGACCGGCCGCCGGCACTACCGCCTGACTCGGAAAATAACAGCGAAAACCATGCGTAGCCCCTCAGGATTCCTATCTTCTCTTTCCAGTTCCCTTAGCGACCTACGCTACTGGGGCGCGCGCGTATTCGCCAACCCGCGCACCTTCATGGTGATCGGGTTGATCGCGCTGATCGTCTTCCTGTTTCTGTTCGCGGACACCATGCAGATCGGGCTGATATGGGCGGGCACCGCGCTGGGCGTATTGCTGTTGCTGTGGCTGTGCGTGCAGCTGTGGCGGCGGCGCCGTACGCGTCGCGCCAACCAGCAGCTGGGCGACATGCTTGAGCAACAGGTGCAGACAGGCGCCGTGTCCAGCCCCGCCGCCAACCGCAACGACATCGATGCCTTGCGCCAACGGCTGACGCAGGCAGTGCGCACGATCAAGACGTCCAAGATCGGCCAGACGTCGGGCAACGAAGCGCTGTACGAACTGCCCTGGTACATCGTCATCGGCAACCCGGCGGCGGGCAAGAGCAGCGCGGTGATCAATTCGGGCCTGCAATTCCCGTTTGCGGACAAGAACGGCGCGGCCGTGCGCGGCGTGGGCGGCACGCGCAACTGCGACTGGTTCTTCACCACCGAAGGCATCCTGCTGGACACGGCGGGCCGCTATTCGGTGCACGAAGAAGACCGCAACGAATGGATGAGCTTTCTGGACCTGCTCAAGCGCCATCGCCCGAAGGCGCCCATCAACGGCATCATCGTGGCGGCCAGCATCAGCGAGCTGACCGATTCCGGCCCGGAATTTGCCATCAACCTGGCCAAGAACCTGCGCCAGCGCGTGCAGGAACTGACCGACCGGCTGGAAGTGTTTGCGCCGGTGTATGTGATTTTCACGAAGGCGGATCTGATTGCCGGCTTCTCGGAATTTTTCGCGGACGCTGACCCGCGAGAGCGGGATCGCGTGTGGGGCGCCACGCTGCCGTATGGCGCGGACGAAAGCCGCGACGTGCTGACCCAATTCGACGAACGCTTCGACGAGCTGTATGAAGGCCTGAAGGAGATGGGCACGGCGCAGATTTCGCTGCGGCGCAGCGGCGCCCTGCCCCCGGGCCTGCTGACATTCCCGCCGGAATTCGCGGCGATCAAACCCGCGCTGCGCACGTTCCTGTCGACCTTGTTCGAGACCAACCCGTTCCAGTACAAGCCGGTGTTTCGCGGCTTTTACTTCACCAGCGCCTTGCAGGAAGGCGCCTCGCGCAGCACGTCCACGGAAAAGCTGGCCGAACGCTTCAGCCTGCGTCCGTCCACGCGTGGGGCGGCGCGCAACACGGCATCGCACAACGGCCTGTTCCTGCGCGATCTGTTTTCCAACGTGATCTTTGCCGACAAGAAGCTGGTGCGCCAACACGCCAGCCCCAACAAGATCCGCATGCGTTACCTGACCTTCTTCGGGCTGGTGCTGGCGCTGGGCCTGGTGCTGGGCGGCTGGAGCTGGTCGTACCTGGGCAACCGCCAGCTGGCCACCAACGTGCAGGCGGATCTGGACAAGGTGGTGCGCCTGCAAAGCGAACGCACCGATCTGCAAAGCCGTCTGGAAGCGATGGAGATCCTGCAAGACCGCATCGAACAGCTGGACCGCTATTCGTCCAGCCGCCCCCTGTCGTTGGGCCTGGGGCTGTACCAGGGCGATGTGCTGCGTGAACGCCTGCTGGCCGAGTATTACAACGGCCTGCGCCAGTTCATGCTGGTGCCGGTAAAGGCCAGCCTGGAAGAGTATCTGGGCCGCGTGGATACGTCGAAGGCCGCGGCATCCGGCGCGACGGCTACGCCGGTATCCGCCCAGGCGTCTGCTCAGGCACAGGCACAGCCGGCGCGCGCCAATGCCGGCGACACCTTGTTCCAGGACGCCTCGCCCACCAACGTGGACGACGCGTACAACGCGCTCAAGACGTACCTGATGATGGCCAACCGCGAGCACGTGGACCCGACCCACCTGTCGGATCAGATCACGCGCTTTTGGCGCGGCTGGCTGGAAACCAATCGCGGCGCCATGCCGCGCGACCAGTTGATCCGCAGCGCGGAGCGGCTGATTTCGTTTTACGTGGCGCGCGCCGCCGATGCCGATTGGCCGCAGATCGAGACCAATCTGGCGTTGGTGGAACGCACGCGCGGCAATCTGCGCAGCGTGATGCAGGGCATGCCGGCGCGCGAACGCGCCTATTCCACGCTGAAAGCGCGTGCCGCCACGCGCTTCCCGGCAATGACCGTGGCGCGCATCATGGGCGAGGCCGACGCCGCCGTGGTGGCGGGCAGCTACGCCGTGCCCGGCACCTTCACCCGCGAAGCGTGGGAGCAATACATCGAGCCCGCCATCGGCGAGGCCGCGCGGCGCGAAGTGCAGACCAGCGACTGGGTGCTGGGCGTGAACGCGCGCGACGATCTCACGCTGGAAGGCAGCCCGGAACAAATCCAGAAAAGCCTGGCCACGATGTACAAGACCGAGTACGCGCAGGAATGGCAGAAGATGCTGCGCGGGGTCACGATCAAGCCGTTCAACAGTTTTGAGCAAGCGGTGCACGGCATGAACCGCCTGGGCGATCCGCAGAATTCGCCGCTGGTCAAACTGATCAACACCACCTACGAGCAAACGTCGTGGGACAACCCGTCGTTGATCAACACCGGCATTTCGCAAGCGCAGACGGGTGTGGTGGCGTGGTTCAAGCGTGTGATCCTGCGCCAGGGCCAGCCCAAACCCGCGCAGGCGCAGACGGCGGCCAACGGCGAACAGATTCCGATGGGGCCGGTGGGACGCGAGTTCTCGGACGTGGCCCGGTTGGTGGTCACGCGCGACAACCAGTCGTTGATGGGCAACTACATGACGGCGCTGTCGAAGATCCGCACGCGCTTCAACCTGATCAACAACCAGGGCGACCCGGGCCCCGGCGCCTTGCTGCTGATGCGCCAGACCCTGGAAGGCAAGGACTCGGAGCTTGCCGATGCGCTGAAGCTGGTTGACGAGCAGATGCTGGCCGGCCTGACGCCCGCGCAACGCGAGACGCTGCGCCCGCTGCTGGTGCGCCCGCTGATCCAGGGCTATGCCGTGGCCATGCAACCGGCCCAGACCGAGCTGAACAAGGTGTGGAACGCGCAGGTCTATCAGCCCTTCAGCCAGGGCCTGGCCGACAAGTATCCGTTCTCGACCAAGGCCGGCATCGAGGCCAGCGGTGAAGAAATCGGCCAGGTGTTCGGCCCGCAAGGCAGCATCGCCAAGTACGTGAATGACACGCTGGGGCCGCTGACCGTGCGACGCGGCGACATCCTGACGGCGCGCACCTGGGGCGACATGGGCATCGATTTGCAGCCGTCGTTCACTGCCAACTTTGCACAGTGGGTGGCCCCGCTGGCGGGCGGCGCGGCTGGCTCGGGCGCCGCGTCGCAGCCGCAGACGCTGTTCCAGATCCAGCCCAAGCCGGCGGGCGGCGTCACGGAATACACCATCGAGATCGACGGCCAGCAGCTGCGCTATCGCAACACGCCGCCGCAGTGGGTCAACTTCGTGTGGCCCAATGCGCAGGGCGCGCCCGGCGCGCGCATCACGGCCACCGCGTTCGACGGCACCGTGGTCGAGGTCATCAACGAGCCGGGCCGCTTCGGCCTGGAACGCCTGATCTCCGGATCGCAACGCAAGCCCAATCCCGACGGCAGCTTCGACATGAGCTGGACCAAGTCGAACATCACCGTGCCGGTCAAGCTGCGCATCATCAGCAACGCGCAAGCCGCCAGCGCGGGCGGCACCGAACCTGGCAGCCAAGGGCTGCGCAACCTGCGCCTTCCCGCCACGGTGGTGGGCACGTCCTCTCAACCCCCCGTCGCCCCGACGCCTGCCGGAGCGCAGCAATGAGCCATCCGCAGTCCCCCATGTTCCGTACGGCCTACTTCGGCAAAATCCCGTCTCGCGGTGATTTCGTGAAGAACACCTCGCACCCTCAGCTGATGGCGACGCTGGATGCGTGGGTGGCGAACACCATGGAGATCCTGGCGCAAGACCCGCACTGGAAGACGCTGTACGACGAGGCGCAGCCCGTGCCCTTCGCGGTGTTGGGTTCGCGCGGCAAGCTGGCCATTGCCGGCCACCTGCAACCCAGCCGCGACCAGTCCGGGCGGCGCTTTCCGTTCATCAGCGCGACGTCGGTTGAGGTTGCGCGTCCGCTGGATTTCATTGCGCGCAGCCCGCTGGCGTTCAGCCGCATGTGGAACCGCATGGGCGCGGCCGCCGCACAGTTGATGCAGGACGGCGACCCCGCCCCCGCGCTGCAAACGCTGAACGACCTGGAAGGCGAGATCCGCACGGCGGCCGACGACGGCTTCGATGCGTTCATCGACCTGCAAACGATCGAGCGCGTAGAGGCCATGCTGCGCAACAACGGCCACGCGGCCAGCATGCACGACATCGTGCTGGCGCTAGGCATCCTGCTTGCGCCCGTGATGTCCAGCGGCTCGTCGCAGCTGGACACGGGGCTGGCGTTGCCGCTGCCGGACGACCCGCTCTACATCAACCTGGTGGCCACGTATTGGATGACGCTGATCGCGCCCTTTCTGACACGCGCCGACTTTGAAATCGCCATGTTCATCGGCAGGGTGGCGGGCAAGCATCGGCTGGTGGTGGGCTTTCGCGGCGCATCGCCGCAGACGCTGGCCAGCCTGTTGTCCACGCCGCAGACCTTGTCGCAGCACTACATCGTGCTGGAGGGAGCGCCGTGGGTGCGCGACCATGTCAGCGCCAGCCACGGGCTGGCCAAGCTGTCGAGCTATCTGGATCAACCGCGGCTTTCCTTGCGCCAGGCGCTGGAAACGTTCCGCGAAGTTTTCATCGGAGCCTAGCGCATGCGCACGCTTATTCTTGCCCTGGCCGCCACGCTGTCGTGCGCGGCCCATGCCCAGGATGCCGCAACGGTGGTGCCGGCCAACGTCATCCCCCAACCCGGCCAGGTGGTGGCCAGCGGCGCGGTGCCCGACGAGGCCACCAAGGCCGACGTGCTGGCGCGTTTGCAGAAGGTCTATGGCGTGGGCAATGTGATTGATCGCATCGACGTGGGCGGCGTGGTCGCGCCGGCGAACTGGTCGCAACACGTCAGCAAGCTGCTGGACACCCCGCTCAAGCAGATCAACCGGGGTCAGCTGGAGATCGACGGCACGCAGATCCGCTTGCGCGGCGAGGTGGACAACGAAGCGTCGCGGCAACAGATCGCCAGCACCTTCGCCACGTCGCTGAACCCCACCTACAAGATCGTCAACGGCCTGCGCGTATCGGCCGGCAAGGACGAACAGGATGTGCTGGACAACCTGCTGAGCAACCGCGTCGTGGAATTCGAAACGGGCAGCACGCGGTTGACGGCACGCGGTCGCGAGTTGCTGGACCGCGTGGCGGATGCGGTGCCCAAGCTGCGTGCCGACAAGATCCAGATCATCGGCCACACCGACAGTTCAGGCAGCCGCAGCACCAACCTGGCGCTGAGCCAGGCACGCGCGGATGCAGTGCGGGATTATCTGGTGGACAAGGGCTTGCCGGTGTCGCGCTTCGAGGCGATGGGCGCGGGCCCGGATCAACCGGTCGCGACCAACGCCACGGCCGAGGGGCGGGCCAAGAATCGCCGCATCGAATTCCGCGCGGCGCGATAAGGCTGGCGGTTGGCCCGAGGTCTGTTGCCTGAAGTCTGTTGCCTGAAGTCTGTTGCCTGAAGTCTGTTGCCTGACATCGGCGGGCAGACCTCGGCCGCCACACATCAGCCGTTCTCGCCGGCCTTCTTGATGCCCAGCAGCTCTTCGAGCCCCGACAGGGTCTCGTCGTTCTTGACCACCGTGCGCAGCCACAGGTGCAGCGACATCTCGCCCCAGCTGGCGGCCTTGTCGGCCAGGTAGGCGACCGGGCTGTGCGGTTCGGTGCGACGGAAGAAATCAGCCACCTCGCGCAGCTGCGCCAACGCCTGCTCGCGCGTCTGGATCGGTCCGCGCACGGCGGGCGTTGAGGCCAGGCCGACGGGCGCACCGGCGGCAGGGAAGGAATCGTCGGCGGGCAAGGTCGGCTCCACACGGGTGGGAACGGCGGGCGCCACGGGCGGCTGTGGCAAGGTCGGCGCCATATCGGCGCGCACCAGCAAACCGGCGTCGCGGGCAAAGCGGTGGACCAGTTCGGTCACGTTGCGCAGCGCCTCGCGCACCCTTGAAAACGCCGGGCTTTCGTCACCCAGGCGTTCGTCCAGCGTGCGTTCCAGCTGCGCCAACGCCTGCGCGCAACCTTCCAGCTGGCCGTCCAGTTCGGAATAGAACGACGGCGGTGTATCGCGCCGCGCCGCATCAAAGCGGTCTAGCGTCAGCTTGCCCCGGGTCAGCTCGTTGGCGTTGTCCGGCGTGCGTTTGACGGCGTTGGCCAACTGGCTGGCGGCCTCCCAGAGCACCGCGCCATAACGCGCGCCGTCCGCCTGCGTCAGCGGAATCTCGCCAATCAGTTGCTGCGACCGCGACAGCAGCCACGCCAGGTTGCCCACGCGTTGCTGCACGTCGCCATCCTCGGGCACGGGGTGCAGGCCATCCCAATAGTTCTGACACAGGCCGTCGATCAACAGATAGCCGTCGCGCAAGCCCGCAAAGCCGCGCGTCTTGGCCCACGCTTCCGCCAGCCACGACGCAATGCGTATGTCCTTGCTACGGTTGCGCAGCGCCTCGGAACAGATGCGCGCCACTTCCGGCCAGTCGGCCTCTTTCAGATCGATGATCCAGTCGCCTTGGTCCAGCTGCGGATCATCGTGCCGACGCGCTTCGCGTATGGCGTCGAATTCAGGCGAGAACACCAGGTCCACGCCGCAGGGCGCATCGCCGGGTATCGGAAGCAACAAGGCGTTGATGTCGGTCATAGTTTGGGGAAGCGGTAGCGGGGCTGGCGGCGTCAAAACCAAAGGCGAAGACAACGCTGCCAGCGGCGGGAATGGCGGAAATGATCCCACATTCGCTTACGCATAACGTTCAAAGATGACACGTCCTATTACAAGGCGCATCACGATGCATCGTTATGATTTCGGCTCCTACCCAAGGAGCGTCCATGACGACGAAATCCATCCGCATGTTGCCCGACGGGCACTTCATTGCCGGCACCCCGCGCCGAGCGCCCGACGGCACCTATGTCGGCGGCGAAGGCCCCATCACCCGCGCCCCTGACGGCACGTACGTGGCAGGCACCCCGCAACGCGCGCCGGACGGCAGCTACAAAGGCGGCGGCGGCCCCGTGCGCATGGCGCCCGACGGCACGTTCGTGGTCGGCCCTGCCCGGCGCGCGCCGGACGGCACGTATCTGTAAACAGATATCTCGCGCCATGTCCCAACGCCCCGTCATCCGCAAAGGCGACAAGACGTCGCACGGCGGCGTCGTCGTGACCGGCGATGAAACCGTCATCATCTTCGGCCAACCCATGGCCCGCGTCGGCGACCGCGTCACCTGCCCCAAATGTGGCGACACGCACACCATCGTCGAAGGCGTGCACAACGTCAGCTCCGACCGCATGACCGCGCTGGAAGGCATGCGCACGTCCTGCGGCGCGACGCTGATCGCGAGCCAGAGTTTTTATCAGTTGGAGTTTGGGTAAAGAAGCACTCGGCGCCCAAGCCGGAAAGCAAAAAGCCCACCGCATGCGGTGGGCTTTTTTGCCTGGTGCACCAAGTTTCCTGGGTACGACCAAAAATTTTGGTGGGCTGTGAGTGGCTCGAACACTCGACCTACGGATTAAGAGCCGGAAAGGTGTCCCTATGATAGACTGAATATCAATATAAATCAACGTGTTATATCTTGATGAACCTGACGACAGCTCAACTCGTCTCACCAAATTTCACACCAGGATTTACACCATTTCTCACACCATCCAACCCGCCTCGACACGCAACGGCCGCATTCGTTAGCAACAGATCAGAAATGGTCAGCCATTGAAGCCTGACACGCCTTCAAGGCGTTTGTCATCCACAAACCCGACGACGTCTATCCCCATATCGCCGGCGCCAGAAAGCGCTGCACTTGCTTGTAGATACTCTGGAGGCAGTAATGTGCCCATTCCTGCACGAAGTCTTCCCACTCGTCGGGAGAGTAGGTCAAGAGCCGCTGCTGTGGCGGCATGATGGGGCTGGAGGCTACCAGAGCGGCAGTGACAGGTACCGTAGGAGTTGTGGGTTTCTTGATGCCCTTCCATTCTGCACTCATTCGAGTGTCATCACCTTTTCGCCCCTCGTTGCCATAGCAATCCAAAGCCGGATTGGATCAAAATCTTGCCTTCGATTTACGACGTCCGCTTCTGGCCAGCAGTCTCTCTAGACAGCCGCTCTCGACCGAGTAGCTGAGAATTGGTCTACTGGAGTGATGAGCTAGAGCCCTCCACCTAGATTTTCTTTGCATGAAGGGCATCTCCACTTGCCAAACGTTCGGAAAGCTCCGGTAAGTGGTGTGACTCGCACCTTCTGTTGTTTAGTGTCGAAGCAAGCAGTACAAAAAAGCCCATCTTGACCCGTAAACGAGTATGCGCCATCGCTGAGGGCGGGGGTTTCATTTGTCTTGCGTGCGAATTTCTCCATCAATTCTTGATTCACCTCAGTTAATTCTGCCAATGAAACTTTGAGGTTTGCAACCTCAAGTTTTGCATCAGCTAGTTCACTTGATAAATCAGCAAGTAGCATCTTGAAGTCAGCATCTTCGACTTTCTTGGATAGCGCACGCAGTTTGCCTACTATGTCTATAGCACTCTGAATTGCTGCAACCACATCGGTCATGTTGCCTCCCAGGGGAGCTAACTAGATTTAGGCGATAACCCAGTCTTGGTTGGCTCTCACAAATATGAATCAAGCGGTAACAATAATAGCGCACGAGTGGAAGATGGGTGTTTAGGCAAACTTGAAAAGTTGAAGAGCGCTGTCTGCCAAAGGCACACTCATCAATTCCGCAGCGAACCTACTACTTTACGTGCGGGCCGAGTCGCGAAAGATCCTCATGATTGAGCAGACAGCGTCGCGGATTTGCCACAAATTCACTGTTACACACATTAGGCACTCCGCTCTATGAACAAAGTCATAGGTTTACTGCGGAATTGGAATTTGCGCTGATTTTTTCTTCCGAAAAGCCTCGATCACTGCCTCGCGTTTGTATAGGCTATAGATCAAGACATCATCATCACGAACTTTTCAACGCGTCCATGGAGGTCGGTATGAAATTGATTTCTCGCTCAGGCAAGCCGCATTGCTGTGCGTCTTCGGTCCGAGCGTTTGCCTTGGCCAGGCGAGCGACAAGCAGGAGACCTGCGCACCGATCATGTTTCTTACCCCCAAGCCCCGCATAACGCGGGGCTTGGACTTTGTGGGAACTCCGCAGCCAACCTACCACTTTCTGAGGCACTAGTGCCTTTGCCCGCGCCCTTCCTCTGCGTTGATTGAACCGATTCTCTTGCCGAACAGGCCTCTCCCATGAACGAGTACTCTGACCGCCTAGATGCCTTAAAAAAGCAATTTCCGCGTGTGCTTGGGCACGCCTATCTGCCCTGGGGGCCGCAATGTGGCCCCGGCTGGGATGGGTTGCTCAAGGACCTGCTCTCCCGCATCGACACCATCCTGTCCGAACATCCAGGCTGCACAGCGAAAGTCGTGCAGATCAAGGAAAAGTTCGGCGCGTTGCGATTCTATTGCGACGTGGATGGAAATGACGATGCTCTGCGAGACGCGGCAGCCGAAACCATTTCGCAGGCTATCCACCACGCCAAATGCGTCAGCGCTGAGACCTGTGAAAACTGCGGGAAACCCAGCTCGATGCGCAATACCGGCCTCCTAACAAACGTCTGCCCTAACTGCACAATCCGGTGACCAACTGACTGCCGAGACTTATGACTTCCGCTTGACGCGCCCGAGGACACGTCTAGCCCTGAATACTGGAACTTTCATGTTGAAGAAATCACTCTCAGACGCAACCGAACTGACTGCCCCGCTAAACAGCTTCTTCGTCGACGACTTTTTGACGCTGCTTTACCTTAGCGAGCCTGAGCACATCAGTAAGATCGGCTCAGACGATGATCTGCCTTACATCAAGTCCTTGCTGAGCCAGGTTTCGGATCGCTCGTATGCCAAGCATGAGAGGGCAGCTGCGGCAGTCGATATTGGACGGTTCGTGCGCAAGAGGGAAAGGAAGCCGGGAAAGGACTGGATCTTTACAAAGCGGCAGCGCTCCATCTCATGGTTTCAGTTGGCCCGCGAACTGGGTAGTGTCGTGGGTGCAACTGAACTCGCCAACACACTGTTAGCACGCGATGAGCACTACCTGGAGTTCGAGGCCACGAAGGACATTCTTCCGCGCCTGTATAACAAGGAGGCGGGCACTCACAACACCGAGGATGTCAAGAATACAGTCGTCTCTGAGGCCGCGGATGCATGGAAAGGAGGTGCCAGTGCGGCATACCGCCATTTGCAGCGTCGGTTCGAAGGCTGGGAGAGTGAAGAGTTTAAGTGCGCCTTGACGTGCATTGTCGGCTTCCTGACCCTCCCTCGGCTTTCCCATTTGGATTCGCGTATCGACCTGCGTCGACAGGCGCTGAGGTGGGTCAACCCCGTTTGGAGTGCGCTTATTGACATTGCTCCAGCAGAGCTTGCCACCCCTTTCCAAAAAGCCGAAACGATTCGTGCATTGCTGATCGAGCAACGGCTCGCCGTTTTGCATAGCCTGTACGACAGGCCACATGTCGATTCGGCAGAGCGGATCTGGGTACGACTGTCAGATTTCACAGTGAAATGGAGTTTGGACTCACCGGCGCTGCAAGCTGACGGCGATCAGGATGCCGCGTCATCAGACGCAAACCAGCGCGTCACCGTCCTGAACGCCACAATCCCTGCCTCAGCAGACAGGTCCGAGCAAGAGATTCTGAAGCTGTATGCGAGCTTGCAGCAAAAGCTTCCCCTCACTCCACTCCCGAAATTGGAGACGCTGCACGGCATCGAGGCCAAGCTCCTCGAGGAGTTTCCATGGGCACCTGAGGCAATTTCCACCGTCTTGTCTGACCTGCTGGCTCGAAGGCGGTCGGGATCCGTCCGCCTGGGGATGGGCACATTCCTGCTTGTGGGGCCGCCGGGTTCCGGCAAGACGCGATTCGCGCAGCGCCTAAGCAGCTTGCTTGGTTCTCCGAATAGCGTTCTAAACCTAGCGGGAGCGTCCGATACCAAGCTGCTCAAGGGGTGTACGCGCGGATGGGGAGGCGCCAGACCCTCCAAAATTGTGGAGTTCATCCAGCAGACCACCTCGGCCAACCCATTTTTCGTGCTGGACGAGATCGACAAGCTCGGGAGACGCGGCCAGAGTGAAGATCCACACGCTGCTCTATTGGATCTCCTGGAGCCCGGCAACGCGCGGCGATACATGGATGTCTTCCTAATGGCTGAGTGCGATCTGTCGCATTGCCTGTACATCGCAACCGCCAACTCGCTCCAGGGAATCTCAAAGCCGCTGCTAAGCCGTGTACAGCCGGTGTTCTTCCCCAAACCTAAGGAAAAGCATGCTCCCACACTGATCAGGGGGGTGCTGCGTGACTTTGAGTTGTCCTGGGGACTGCCCGCAGGCGCTTTGACCTTGCCCGCCGATCAGATTCAGGCGTTGCTCGGCTTGTCCCCCAGGGAGATGCGCGCCGCAATTCCCAAGATGCTGGGCCGTGGTGCCGACGTTGACCAGTTCAGGCGGCACTAGCGTTCACTCCAAGAACCAGGGTCAGACTTCGAACCGGACCATAGGCTCGTAGCTGATGAACTATGGTTCCGCCTTTCAAGGGAGCCGTATCGTGAGGTTCGTCGGACGAACTAGATAGCCCCCAATAACAAAGTCAATCTTCTCATATGTTTCTTCTTTGCTATCAAACAGCAGATCCTTACTGGATCGATCTCGTGCATCGCTACTGGTCGACGGACGAAAACGGAAAGTATCACGAAAGCACCAAGGCGCTCCTTGCAGACACTGGCGCGGCCAATGTTATGCAGCAGGTGACATTGCTAAGGACGTATGCAACGGCGTATTACACCGACATACGGTGCCAGTGTGGCGGCAAACCTGCAGAGGGAAAGAGTCGAACCTCTGGCCCCAGTTACCAGAGGGTCTGCGAAACTTGCGACGCACAGCGAAGAGAGGAGTTCCTTGCCTTAGCCGCCCGCGAACCTGACCGACATGATCAGGCGCTCCGACACTTTGCCGAGCTCAATGCCGGCAAAACATTTGATTATTTGAATGCTCCTGACGACATCGCCATTTTGGTGCTCGCCCTAAACCGCGCATTGGGAGGCAGGTACTTTCAGATCGCATTCAAATCAGAGCGCTGTAGCAGTCTATGCTCGGCCTACCACGAGGACTTGCTGACCCGATTGTTCGACGAGGGGGTGCTTGTTCAGAACCCGCGCAAGGCGTCCAGGGATGCGTATGAAGTTGAGTAGAACACCGTTCACTACTATTACGAACGCGTCGTTTTCGAGGCAGCTCGAAGCGCCCATGATGATATCGACATAATTGCCTCCGTGGAGAATCGAGCATTTACGGACGGAGCCGCACTCTCCGCACTCTGGCTAGAGTATGCAATCGGAGGATGCATGGCCTACTTGTTCGATCAAACTAGCCTCTACGGCCTGCAAACAAGTGAGGAAGAGGATGCCCTGATAGTCAATACGCTCAGAAGCGCTCTGCAACGTTATAGCATCGTCGACTTGTGGGCCGTGCTCTCGATGGTAGTGACAAGAGCGGTGAAGAATTCGGCCAAACCGTACTTCAACTCTCGCCGGGCTGCCTCGACCATGCCCAAAACCTTGCGGAGGTATTTGGAACTCGTAGACGCAGGGCAGCGTCAGCTCTACGAATGGCGACGACCACACGGGCAACCAACACCCGCATTGGGGCAGGTATTTTGGGATCGATGGAGTATCGACGAGAAGACACCAGGCCGCGAGGTGATCCGGCTGTTTGTCCAATTGAGAAATGCGTCGCAGCCTACGAGCGTTACGTACACACGCGAAGAGATTTCGCAGTTGTTACGTCGAATGCTTGCATTGGATGTAGCCCCAGAAGCCCTGACCACGTTCGCCGAGGCCATTTCGGCAGGCGATTCAATGGATCAGGCCCATCGTGCAGTGGCAGTCGGTCATGATCTGGTGCTAGATGACGACTCGGCTTGGGAACGGGCGCTAAATAAAACTACCGGGTGAGGTGGCGATGCGCTTCATGGCGAAATGGGATTCGAGTCGGATAGCTGCCGATCAGGTTCAAGAGTTGCTCGGCTTGCCTCCGGCAGATGCTTCCCGCAATTCCCAAGATGCTTGGTCGTGATGCCGACCTTGAGCGCTAAAGGCAGCACCAGGATCTGATAGGAGAACAAATTGACTGAATTCAACGAAAATGAATTGCATTGCTGCCAATCGAATTTGATTGAATTTGATAACGGAAAATTCATGTTGACTTTAATTGCATATCAGACAGTTGACTGGCTCTCATGGGCCAAGCAAACATTTGGGGTGCGCGCCAGTCCGCTCACGAGCCTCCACCATCTGTCTAGTTTTGCAAATGTGAGAATGCGCACCACTCGACGAACCGGCCGACTTCTCATAGAGAAAGTGTTATCTAGAATAAGGCTGTATTGATAACAATTTTTGTCTATTTTTTATTGCACTCACGCTCGAGAGAAGCATGCATGCACATCAACTGAAAGCAGTTTTCACAAATTCGTGGCAATACTATTGATCTGAATTTACAGCAGTACCGTCACAAGAATAGGTGACACTTAATTCCGGTTCATTGCCCAGCACTAATTGACAGTCGATGTGACATCAAAGCATCTTGTTATGCGTCACTGCGCGACAGCAAAATCCAAATTTTTCTATGGCAACAGATTCGAGGGATGATATGTGACCTCTGACTTCCACCTTTCAGTCACTTCACATTTTTAAATTAGATTTTGAATGTTCACATAACACTAGTGCTACGCCAAAAGCTGCAAAAAGGGCGAGAAACCAATGTGCACAAACAGGATCTCTTGCATGCTGCCATGCTCCCTCGAGAGCGCAAGGAAACAGGGCGCTGCTGCCGAACCTTTATCCGGAAGGCAGCCTTGCCATCCGATATAGGAACGTCGGCGGTCTACATGTGTATCCGCACTCTTGTTTGCGTGGTGATCGAACCCTCGGAGCAGCAGAAGCAGCGCGGATTCCAGTCACTAGATTAAGCTAACCAAGACTGTCGTGGAATGGGCCGTAGGCATGGATGGCCAGGAAAAAGGTGGCTGGCTGCCTCGCAAACTCGGGTCTGTGGGCCAGCCCCCTGAAACACCGGACACCGTCACCCACTTAAAATAGCAGGTAGGTATACGACTGTATTCATGACCCACAGCAAGCAGGAAATGATGGAATTACTGACCCAGCCAGAGCGCCGTCGGCGCTGGTGAGTAGGTGGTGGCCGCCTCGGAGCAGGTAGATCATCTTACCCCTGCGCTCCAATACCCTGGCAGTGGGGGCGTGCTTGCCTAGCCCATACTGCAGCGGCAAGCGGTAGGAGACGGCGTCCCCGACTCATCGAATCTGTTTCTATGGTCGCCTCGCGCGTACGCCAGGCCGGCTCGAGGTAGGCATCCGGTGAGTACCGCCTAGCGCCCACTCAGCGATTCGCCCGAGAAGGCCAGGGACTTCTTGTAGCTTCGATTGGGGGACCTTTGGCTTAAACGCGACGACTGGTAGCTGCCCTGAAAATGAAAACGCCCAAGTCATCGGTCAATTTTTAGAGAATCGTCGAATGTAAAAATAAGAAGAGAGTCCATGCAGAGAAATGTGGCGAGCTGAAGCTCGCAAGTACCAACTTGAAGATCTCCTGCGTCCTTTATCCTCAGATGCAAGGAAAAGGCACGCCGCTAACGGAAAATTTCCTCATGCATGAGAAGCCAGGAAGGTGGTCACTGCTTACCATTGTTCCTACGCCTTGCACTCTCGAAATTTAAATTTACGGGCGGTTGACATGGGAACTGAAAAGGAGCCGCCGTAACGATTACTGCAGGTTTGGCAGAGGGTTTTAGCTGCTACAGAAGCATTTTTTGTTCGGCCAGCATCCTGGTTGATTGCGAACCGTGTAGCCAGTGCCTCGTCCGAACGACGGAATGGCTCTGTATTGCGCATGTACACCGCGCCGCCATTGTTAGGGCGCAGTAGGCCGAAAGCAGTGGGCAGAGGTGGGCCGCGTTCGCAGGGCAAAGCTGCCGAGCGCAGTGCTTGCATAGCACTGCCATCGAAAATTTGCCCTAGAAAACCGGTGTTCGCCGAAGTTCCAGCGCAGATAACACCAAGCTCTTTGAATGTCTACACCATTTTGCACGGGTGCGGTACTATTCCCAATATTTTTCAAAACGTAAATAGGTTGCCGCAACGCGCCCAAACCCGTTTGGGGCGATAGTGTCAACACGGATGTTAGGGCGCGGGCTTGACGGTTTCAATTTTTGCCGTACTGGTAAAGAAAATGCAGTCAACGCTATATGGCCGCTCATAGGGCGTTCATCTGGACGACAAACGGCAACTAGGGGAAGGGAAAGGTGGACGTTTTTCAGTTTCGCGAGCATATCGTTGCCGAATATAGGCAATTCACCCGTAGCTTCACTCGTATCCGCTCAGATGATATTCGGGCACACGTTGACCATGAGTACGAAAGTCAACGCTATTGGCCTGAACCCTTAATTCAAATTAACCCTACATACCGGTCCGGAGGGACGGTAGATGACCTCGTGCGTGCGGGACAGTTGAGCCCAGAATGCTCGAGCATCTTCAGGCTAGGAAAATCCGCAACATCCGCCGGAGTAACGCTACCGCTGCACAAACACCAGGCTGAAGCCATCAGTTTGGCCTTGGCTGGTGAGAGTTATGTTCTAACCACTGGCACAGGCTCGGGCAAGTCACTAAGCTATTTCATCCCTATCGTCGATGCTTGCCTGAAGGCAAAACAGGCGGACCCGGCCCCACGTACGCGTGCGATAGTTATCTACCCGATGAACGCACTGGCCAACTCCCAGCTTGAGGAGTTGAAGAAGTTCTTAGGATCAGACGCGTCTACGCGAGCAGTTTCTTTTGGTCGATATACGGGACAGGAGTCGGACGAAGAGCGACAGGCTATGGCAGCACGTCCCCCAGACATACTGCTAACAAATTTCATGATGCTTGAGTTGTTAATGACCAGGCAGAATGATATTGACAAGGCTGTAATGCGTAATGCTCAGGGCTTGCGCTTCCTTGTTCTAGATGAATTGCACACGTACCGGGGCCGCCAAGGGGCAGACGTTGCATTGCTGGTAAGGCGCGTGCGCGAGGCGTTGTCTGAAGAACTCATTTGCATTGGCACTTCGGCCACCATGGCGTCCGAAGGCACACAAATGGAGCGCAACGCCGTAGTGGCGAAGGTGGCCCAGAGGCTGTTCGGCACAGCAATCGCGGATCGAAATGTCATTACCGAGACGCTTCGCCGCACGACGCCCGAGAGTCAGACGCTCGAAACCGTGAGGAACAAACTGGGGGACGCCATCCGAGCTGGCGTACCGACGGACCTCAGCTTTGATGCCATGGCCGCGCATCCGATGTCGGTCTGGGTCGAGCTCACCCTAGGCCTGACATACGAGGACGACAAGCCGCGTCGAGCACGTCCGCGCACACTGGCAGATGCATCGCAGAGGTTGCACGAGGCCTCAGGCGAACCCATCGAGAGCTGCCTGACCTATCTGCAACAGTTCATGCTGCGCGCCTACGCAGTCACGGACGAGACTGGCAAGAGTCTATTTGCGTTCAAGCTGCACCAGTTCATAGCTGGGGGTGGCAAGGTATACACGACACTCGAGGCAGCAGGAAACCGAGCCATCACGTTGGACGGCCAGCAGTTCGTCTCCGGTGATGACGACCGGCAGCGGCGGTACTACCACGTGCATTTCTGCCGCGATTGCGGCCAGGAATACATCCCAGTCTGGGACACCGAAGGCCCAGAAGGCCGAGGGTTTGCGGTTCGCAACATCGACGAGCGGCAGCACGACGACGACGCAGTCAAGTTCGGCTTCCTGATGCCCGACGGCCGCGGCCTGTGGGAGCCGGAGGTTCTGGAACGCTACCCTGAAACCTGGCTGGAAGAGCGGGTTGATGGGGAATGGCGCATCAAGTCGGCCCAACGCAAGTTTGCCCCGCAAGCTGTCAAGGTTCGACCTGACGGAATTACGACTACCGACAAGGGTTTGCAGGCCTGGTTCATCCCCGGCGCCTTCCGCTTTTGCCTGGCATGTGGCATCTCGCACACCTCGTCCGGCAAGGACGCCCTGCGGTTGACCTCCTTATCGGGCGAAGGTCGTAGCTCAGCCACGACAATGCTTACGCTGTCGGCACTGCGCTATTTGTACGAGCAGGACCAGCAGCTTTCTGCCGAGGCCAAGAAGGTCTTGGGTTTCTCCGACAACCGGCAAGATGCCGCACTGCAGGCGGGGCACTTCAACGACTTCTTGCAAGTGCTGCTGACCCGCGCGGCGCTGTTGTCGGCCGTGAATAAGGACGGCGGTCAGGTACTGTCCGAGCGCGAGGTCGCCAACGCGGTCTTTGAATCATTGGGATTTCACCGCGATGACCCGGCCGTGCGGGCGGAATACATGCAACAGCCCGAGGTTAAGGGCAACACGCGCCGGTACGTACAGGAGGCCATGCGCGGCGTCCTGGGCTATCGAACCTACTTCGACCTTAGGCGCGGCTGGCGCTACAACAATCCCAACCTTGAACAGTTGGGGCTAGTCCGTATTGGCTACCAGGACATCGACGACCTGGCCGCCGACGCTACAGAATGGGCCGAGGCGCCCCAGGTTTTGCAGGCGGCTACACCCGCTGAGCGGGCCGTGGTTCTGCGTGCATTGTTCGACTTCATGCGCCAGGGGCTTTGCATCGCCACGCGCTACCTTGACCGTGCCGAACTTGAGCAGCTGCGTACGCATAGCTACGCCAACCTGTGCGAACCCTGGGGATTCACCGAGGACGAGAGACCAGTTCCGGCGCGATGGTTCGTCACGTCTCGTCCGAGCGAAGAAACCGACCGCCGTGGACGTCGGTTGCAATTGGAGGATTTTCTGGTCATAGGCTCCAGTCGCTCTCGCCTGGGAAGGCAGCTACGCCAGGGCAGCACATGGGGCGGTCGTAACCCCTACTACAAGAACATCAACGACCAAACCTACCCGAATGTCATTGCGGCGTTGCTTAAAGCTGCTGAGTCGTATGGTCTGGTCAAACGCGAAGAGACGGATGTCGGCCTGACTGGCTGGCAACTCAACGGTACCGCGCTGCTGTGGGAACCGGGTCTGGGCCAGAGCCAGCGTCAAGCAGAGGACAACGAGTTTTTCCGCACCCTTTACCGTAACGTTGCCGGCCTACTGTCCAATCCGGCGCATCAACTCTTCGATTTCGAAGCTCGTGAGCACACGGCCCAGGTCGAGCAAGACGACCGGCTTGAGCGCGAAGCCCGTTTCCGCTACACCGACAAAGACCGCGATGAGTTTCGGAACAAGAATGGCGTAGAGCTCGAATGGCTGCCGGTGATGTTCTGCTCTCCGACCATGGAGTTGGGCGTTGACATCTCTTCGCTAAATACCGTCTACATGCGCAACGTACCGCCGACACCGGCAAACTACGCGCAGCGTAGCGGACGTGCGGGGCGGGCCGGGCAGCCTGCTCTGGTCATCACGTATTGCGCGTCGCAGAGTCCGCACGACCAATACTACTTCCGAGACCCGGTCCGCATGGTGCATGGCCAAGTCAATGCTCCAACCTTGGACTTGGCCAATCTGGAACTGGTGAAGAGCCACATGCATGCTATCTGGCTCGCCGAGACAGGCAAGCGCCTGGGCAACAGCGTGCGTGACCTGTTGGATATGAATCAGCCGGAGGCGTTGCCAGTCACCGAAGAAGTGACGGTAGACCTCGACAAGCCGGAAGCCAAGAAGCGCGCTCACCAGCGCGGTCTCAAGGTCTTGGGCATGCTGGCCTCCGAGCTCACTTCCCAAAACGCGCCGTGGTATAGCGAGCACTGGGCTGAATCGGTCTTCCAGCGGGCGTACCATGAGTTCGACGGTGCACTGCAACGCTGGCGCGACCTCTACCGTGCGACGGCACAAGCCATCGAGCTGAACTTCAAAATTGAGAACAACCCGGCGGCCAGCGAGCGCGAGCGCCGTGAAGCCCAGCAGCGCCACAACGAGGCACGCAAGCAGCGTGACCTGTTACTGGCCGGTGATAGTGCCTTCAACTCGGACTTCTACACCTATCGCTACCTGGCCTCCCAGGGCTTCCTACCAGGCTACAACTTCCCGCGCCTGCCGCTACTGGCCTACCTGCCTGCACGCCGGGGCTCCATCGGCCGCGAGAGCTTCCTGTCTCGTCCACGTTTCCTGGCGCTCGGTGAGTTCGGCCCCTACAGTCTCATTTACCACGAGGGCAGCCAATACCGAGTGACCAAGGCGCTGCTGACCATCACCGGCCAGGACCAGGTGACTGAAGGCGCCAAGCTGCCCACCGAGGTCGCACGCCTGTGCCCGGCTTGCGGCTACGGCCACTTCCGCTCCCAGCGCGATTCAGACCGCTGCGTTTCTTGTGGAGCCTCGCTCGCGGAGACTCAGGATGTCAAGAATTTGTATCGCATCGAGAACGTCTCTACCAAACGGGCTGAACGTATCACCGCCAACGAAGAGGAACGGGTAAGGCAGGGGTACGAGATGCAAACCACCCTGCAATTTGCCGAAGCGGAAGGCCATCTACAAATGGTCACTACCGTCGTTGAGGACAGCCAAGGACCCCTGCTCGAGATGCAGTACGGTCCCGCCGCCACGGTCTGGCGTATGAACTTCGGTTGGCGACGCCGCAAGGAGAAGTCCATCCAGGGCTTCATGATGAATCCGGTCACCGGCCACTGGGTCGGCGGAGTCGACGACGGCAGTGGAGAGACTGAGAACGGCGGCGAGGCACCGCCTGACAAGACCCCGCCGCAACGCATCGTTCCCTACGTCGAAGACCGCCGAAACATCCTCATCGTACGGCCACATCACCGCTTTGGCGAGTTTACGGCCGAGACTCTCACGACTTTGCAGTACGCGCTTAAGCGCGGTATTGAGGCGGTCTACCAGCTCGAAGAGAGCGAACTGATGGCTGAGCCGCTACCCACGCGCGACAACCGCCAGTCCATTCTGCTGTTCGAGGCTGCCGAGGGCGGTGCTGGCGTACTCACGCGCCTTGCCACTGAGCCTGAAGCCCTCTCCGCCGTCGCTGCCAAGGCTCTGGAGGTCATGCACTTTGTGACACCGTCTACCGGTCACCCATGGACCCGGAACGAACTGACAGAAGAGCTCGACCATGATGGCAATCCACTGTGCGAGGCTGGCTGCTACCGCTGCCTGCTCTCTTACTACAACCAGCCTGACCACACGCTAATCGACCGAAAGGACAAGGACGCCGGAGGGCTCCTGCTGGACATCCTCTGTCGTTTGACGACGGCCAGGGCTCACCAGGGCACGTACGGTCGCGGCCCACAGGAACACGACGAAGAGCTTGCCCGCACTGCCGGAAGCACGTTGGAACAAGCCTGGTTGGACCACGTCAATGAACATTGTTACCGCAAGCCGGACCGCGGCCAACACACCGTTTCCGGTGCCAACGCTTGCGCTGACTTCTTCTACGACGACCTGAACCTCGCTGTTTTCATTGACGGTCCCCACCATGAGACCGAAACCCAGCGTGCAGCAGACGCCGCCATCGACCGAGTCCTCGACGAGTTGGGCTACCTAGTGGTGCGCTTCCCTAAAGAGCAAGCCCGCTGGCCCGACATTTTCAAGAACTACGCCGACCTTTTCGGCCCCGGAAAGGCCTGATACGACATGAATGCACCAACGCCGGAGTTCCTTCCGGGAAGCCTAGTTTCCGCTCGTGGCCGCGAGTGGATAGTTCTGCCCGAATCCGATACGCAGACCCTGCGGTTGCGACCGCTGGGAGGTGGTGAGCGCGACGAAACGCTCATCTACCTGCCCCTGGAGCGTCATCCGGTACAACCAGCCTCGTTCCCCTGGCCCTCAGTCGCTCAGGCGCGCAATCATTCGGCCAGCCAGTTGCTACTGGATGCCCTGCAGCTCAAGCTACGAAGCGGCGCCGGACCGTTCCGCAGTTTTGGCAATATTGCCGTCGAGCCGCGGGCTTATCAGCTCGTGCCGCTGCTAATGGCGCTCAAGCAGTCGACTGTGCGCCTACTGATAGCCGACGACGTCGGTATCGGTAAGACGATTGAAGGTGCGCTTATCGCGCGCGAACTGCTCGACCGCGGCGAAATTCAGCGCCTTGCCGTGCTGTGCCCGCCGCACCTATGCGAGCAGTGGCAGCGCGAGCTGGCGGAGCGCTTCCACATCCAGGCCGTCGTTGTTCGCTCCAACACCGCTGACCGCCTGGAACGCGACCTGCCGCCTGGCACATCGGTGTTTCATGCCCACCCCTACACGGTGGTCAGCTTGGATTACATCAAGTCTGAGCGCCGTCGCGAAGCCTTCCAACGCTTCTGCCCCGAGTTTGTCATTGTCGATGAGGCCCACACCTGCACTCAGGCTGGCCAGGGGCGCCAACAGCGCTATCAGTTGCTTAAGGGCTTAGCGGCCGACGAGGCGCGTCACTTGGTGCTTCTCACCGCCACACCGCACAGCGGAGACGAGGAAGCCTTCTTCAATCTACTGGGCCTGCTGCGGCCTGATTTCACCCAGTTGAAGGACCTACCCGCGAGTCAACGCACGGACCTGCGTGAAGACCTATCTCGGCACTTCGTCCAGCGCCGACGGCCTGACATCGCCGAATGGCAGGACACCTCGATGTTCCCTGACCGGCGCACGGCTGAAATCACCTACAAACTCACCGGGGCCTGGGGCCAGTTGTTCAACGACGTGTTGGCCTACGCTCGTGAGCTTGTCGAGCGCTCCGAAGGGCAGGCGCTGCGCGAACAACGCATGAACTGGTGGGCCGCCCTTGCGCTGTTGCGCTGCATCTCGTCATCGCCGGCCGCTGCTGTAAATGCGCTGCGGACCCGGCTGCAAGGTGCCTTCGGCGAAGCGAGTCAGGCTGAGGGCCAATCCCTGGAAGAGTTCGAAGCCCAGGCCACCGACCGGGTACTGGACGGTACTGACGACGCACTATCCACAGACGACCTCGAACCCGGTGCCAAGACGGAAGACAGCCAGCGCCTGGAAGCACTGATGGCCAGCGCCGCAGCCCTGGCTGGCCAGCAAAACGACCCTAAACTCGCCAAACTACAGGAGCATGTCGCCCTCCTTTTGAAGGAAGGCTTTCAGCCAGTCGTTTTCTGTCGCTACATCGCCACGGCGCACTACCTGGCAGCAGCTTTACAGGCAAGGTTCAAAGCAGTCGCCGTTAAGGCCGTGACTGGCGAGCTGACCCCAGACGAGCGGGAGGTGGCAGTCGACCAATTGGGCGATAGCGAGTCCCGTATCCTGGTTGCCACGGACTGCTTGTCCGAGGGCATCAACCTGCAGGGTCTGTTCACCGCCGTCGTCCACTACGACCTCAGTTGGAATCCGACCCGCCACGAACAGCGCGAAGGGCGTGTAGACCGTTTCGGACAGAAGGCTCGCGAGGTCCGCAGCACCATGTTGTACGGCGAAGACAATCCCGTAGACGGTGCCGTGCTGCAGGTCATTCTGCGTAAGGCCGAGAGCATCCGCAAAGAGCTGGGCGTGCTGGTCCCCATGCCGGACAACGAAGGCAAGCTCACCCAGGCGCTGATGAATGCCGTACTGCTGCGCAAGGGGACGCTCAACGCTCAGTCGCAGTTGGATTTGTTTGGCGAACCCGCCAAAGAGATTGACCTAGCTTGGCAGAGCGCCAAAGAAAAGGCCAAGCAAAATCGTTCCATCTTTGCCCAACGCCGCCTGAAGCCAGAAGACGTCTTCCCAGAATGGCAGAAGTCTGCGGCAGCGCTCGGAGGTGAAGCCGAAGTCGAACGCTTCGTCAAACGTGCCGCCGCTCAACTCGGTTCGCCGCTGCAACCCGTCAAGCAGTACTTCAAGCTGTTGACCGAGCACCTGCCGCCCGCCGTGCGCGAGCGGCTCGCTGCCGAAGGACTAGTCTCAACACTACGCATTGACTTCCAGCAGCCTGCGGCGCAAGGGGCAACCTTTGTCCACCGCACCCACCCATTGGTGGCTGTACTGGCCGACATGCTGCTGGAGCAAGCACTTGACGACAGCCAACCCTCGACTGATGACGCTGTGGTCGCCCGTGCCGGCGCAGCCTTCGTGCAAAGCGTGGCGCTCAAAACCACCGTTCTGTTGCTCCGTATCCGTCACCAGCTCACTGTTACCAATGGCAGCCAGACACGCCTGCTGATGTGCGAGGAAGCGGTCGCTGTGGCCGCCAGCGGCTCCCTGCCTTTCTCTGACCTCGACCCTGACATGACCCGCCAGTTGCTGGGTGCCGAAGCTACCCGCAACATGCCTGCACCACTGCGTGACCGTCAACTTCAGATTGCTCTCGACGCTTTGCCGAGTTGGCAATCGCAGTTAGAGGCCATGGCCAAAGCTCGATCCCAGGCGCTGTTGGCTGACCACCGCCGTGTTCGCGAGGCTGCCGAAGGTCGCGGCAGCTACCAGGTCACCGCCAGCCTGCCTGTCGACGTGATGGGCCTGTACGTGCTCCTGCCTGATGCAGCAGCAGCCACCAACACCATGGGAGCTTGATGTTATGGCCAAAAAGCCTCTCCACCAGCTCGCCTACCGCGCCATTCGAATCGAAGGCGGACTCCTACCCGCTGAAGAGCTCACCCGGCTGACCCTGCTGGCAGACCCCAAGGGCAGCGAGCAGACGGAGCAACAGTACCGCATCGCCAAGGGCCTGAAACTGCGCGACGAAATCGCTCGCGATTTCAAGATTGCGCTCACCCTTTGGCAGGATTTCCAAGCCTTACGTCAACGTCAGGATGTGCAAGCCCACGAGGTCACCATCCGAGAGTGGCTGTTGCCACTGTTGCGCGACGTTCTGCACTTCCATGACGCCGCACGCTGCCCGGCCATTCAGCACGCTGGCCACGAATACGCCATCGGGCATGCGGGCACCGGCGGACGGGTGCCACTGGTTTTCGCCGGCTTCGACCAACCGCTGGACAGTTCAGCCGAGCGATTTGGCGAAACCAACCCTGACACTGGCAAGACCCGCCGCCGCAGCCCGTTCATGCTGGCTCAGGAGGCACTCAATGCCAGCGATGCGTCGCTTTGGGCCATAGTCAGCAATGGCCTGACGTTGCGCATTCTGCGTGACAATGCCAGCCTCACACGCCCTGTTTACATTGAGGTCGACCTCGAGGCGCTTTTCACCGAAGAGCTGCTGGCCGACTTTAGCGCCTTCTGGCTGCTGGCTCATGCCTCACGTTTTGGTTCCGCTGAGGCACCGGCCGCCGACTGCGCCTGGGAACGCTGGCGTGTCGCAGGTCAACAGGCCGGCGTCACTGTACGCGGCAAGCTGCGCTATCAGGTCGCCGAGGCGCTACGTGCGTTGGGTACGGGCTTTCTCTCGCACCCGGCCAATGGCGCTCTGCGGGCCGCGCTGCAGAGCACCCAGGATAGCTACGACCGGCAGGTCTTCTTCGAAGAGCTGCTACGCCTGGTCTACCGCCTCATCTTCCTGGCCACTGTGGAAGACCGTCGCGACCGGGGCACCGGCGAACGCCTGGTCTTCGCACCTAACGCCAGTGAGGAGGCCAAGGCCCGCTATTTGTCTGGCTACTCTCTCACCTGGCTGCGCGAGCGGGCCGTGCGCCGTAGCCAGCACGACCGCTACGCTGACCTGTGGCAAGCGTTGAGCATTACTTTCGGTACCCTGGGTGCCGGTGAACCTGCTCTGGGGCTGCCCGCGCTTGGCGGCTTGTTCGCTGCGGACCAGTGCCCACGCCTGGACTCGGCCCAACTCGACAACCGCTACCTTCTGGCCGCCGTGTTCCAACTCGGCTGGTTTCGCGCCAACGACGGGCTATCGCGAGTCAATTACCGTGACATGGGCCCGGAGGAACTGGGCAGCGTCTACGAAAGCCTGCTGGAGTTGGTGCCGGACCCGCAGGGCCTGGCCTCTCCTGTTACGGCACGCCTGACTTTCGTGGGCGACGATGAAACCGACGCCTCTACCAAAGGTAACACCCGTAAGCTGACTGGCAGTTACTACACTCCTGACAGCCTGGTACAGGAGCTCATCAAGAGCGCGTTGGAACCCGTCATTGCGCAGACCGTGAGGGCGAATCCAGAACGTCCAGTCGAGGCTCTGCTGTCGCTCTCCATCTGCGACCCGGCTTGCGGTAGTGGCCACTTCCTACTGTCGGCAGCACGTCGCCTGGCCGACGAAGTGGCGCTACACCGAGCTGCCGCGGAGCGTGAGGGTGGAGCGCCCACGCCCACGGACTATCGTCACGCGCTGCGCGATGTGGTCAGCCGCTGCATCTACGGTGTAGACAAAAACCCGATGGCTATCCAGTTGGCCAAGACAGCTCTGTGGCTGGAGGCTTACTCACCCGACCGACCGTTAAGCTTCGTAGACCATCACTTGCGGGTGGGCGATGCACTATTGGGGGTGCTTGACCCCAAAGTGCTGGAGACCGGTATCCCGGATGAAGCCTACACGGCCCTGTCGGGCGACGACAAAGAAGTCGCCAAAGCACTGAAGAAGCAAAACAAGGCTGACCTGAAGAGCTGGCGACAGATTGCAAGCGGTGACCTGCTCACCCAGACTGACCTTGCCGCACAGACGGTCAGAGTGGAGACTCTGGACGACGATACTCCCGAGCACCTGGCTGCCAAACGTCAAGCCTGGTCGCAGACCGAGGCTGAGGCACAACGCAGCACATTCGCCCGCTTGGCCGACACATACGTGGCCGCCTTCCTGGCACCCAAACTCGCCGATGCTGGTGTCACCGTGCCGCTTTCGGGCTACCTGTGGGGCGTGCTTAGCGGTCAGTCGCCGAAAGCCGAGGTGGAAGACGCCTCTCAAGCACTATGCCGGCAGCACGCCGTCTTCCACTGGTGGCTGGCCTTTCCGCAGGTGGCGGCTCAAGGCGGTTTCAGCGTGATGCTGGGTAATCCGCCTTGGGAGCGCATCAAGCTGCAAGAGGAGGAGTTCTTCGCCACCCGCAGCCCGCAGGTAGCCATGGCAAAAAACAAGGCCGAACGAGCCCAGCGTATCGAATGGCTTAAGGAAGGTGTGCTGTTGCACCGCGTGAACCCCGACCTGGAGCGCGCTGAGGGTCTGACACCACCGAACCTCGCCGAAATGGCGCTGTACGCTAGCTTCATTGCTGCGCGTCGCGGTGCCGAGGCGGCCAGCCTCTACGCTCACGACAGTCGGCGCTACCCGCTTACCGGAGTCGGCGACGTTAACACCTATGCCCTGTTTGCGGAGACGATGCTACAAGCCACGGCCCATAGTGGGCGAGCTGGCTTTATCGTGCCGACGGGTATCGCCACCGACGATTCCACCAAGGCCTACTTTGGTCACATAGCTAGCAGCGGTCGGCTTGCCAGCCTCTACGACTTCGAGAACAGTGAGGCCGTATTTCCAGCAGTACACCGCAGCTACAAGTTCTCCCTGCTAACGCTGGGTGCCTCTCGGCAGGCCGAGTTCGTCTGTTTTGCTACCCAAGTTACGCACGTGGTCGACGAACGCCGTCGCTTCACCCTCGCTACGGAAGACTTTACGCTCATCAATCCCAACACTCGCACCTGCCCAGTATTTCGCAGCGAACGCGACGCTGAGTTGACCAAGAAACTGTACCGCGCCGCGCCCGTACTCGTCGCCGAACAGGTCACCGATGAAAAGGGAACTTTTCTACGACCTGAGGTAAATCCATGGGGCATTCGCTTCCAAGCGATGTTCCACATGTCCAGCGACAGTGGCTTGTTCGCGGAAACTGCCACCGCTGAGGGGAAACCCGTCAGACTGCCGCTGTATGAAGCGAAGATGATTCATCAGTTCGACCATCGCTGGGCGACTTACGTAGACGTCGCTGGCGGGTCGACGGGCGAAGTGGAAACATCTGACGTGAGCAACGCCCAGAAAACAGACCTCGTTTTCTCTGTACGTCCACGATACTGGGTGGACCGGCGCGAGGTGCTGGCCCGCATCGCCCGCGTCCCCACACGCGTGGCACGTACATGGCTCGCACTGCATGCTGCGCAGGATGCAAAGGATGCGCTAAAACTGAACTCTGTGGTGGCCGAGCTGCTGCTGTCACTGTCCCAATGGGTAGCTGGTGAGCTATTCCATCGTCAGGCAGGCTCCGTCTCGGCAAACGACAGCTGGACCGCCGCCCAAGCCCAACCGCACATCGCGCCGACTGAAATTCAGCTTAAGGCCCACTTCCCGCGCCTGAATGACGTGCTACGCGGCGAGGGGCTGACAACCAAGAAAGCCTTAGTTGAGTTTCCCAAATGGGCGACACAGAACAAGGACGCGAGGCTGGTCGACGATGAGTTGGCGAACTTGGCGGAGGCTTTGGATGCTGGAGCATTCGCAGACACGCTTCGTATGCTGCTTGACTGTTGGATGGACCAGCGCAGTCCTCGGTGGCTAATGGGCTTTCGGAATATTGCTCGAAGCACTGATGAGCGAAGCTACATTGCATCGGTGGTACCGAGAGTTGGCGTCGGTCACTCTATGCCGCTGATTTCCAGCGACCAGTCAACGGCCCTATGTGCGGTCTTCCTCGGGCTCTTGGGCTCAATGAGCTTTGACTATGTAGTACGTCAGAAGCTGGGGGGGACGAACATGACGTTCGGGTATGTCAAGCAATTTCCAATGCCCCCGCCTGAGCAATTCACTCAGGCAGACCTAGCCTTCATCGTCCCTCGCGTCCTCGAACTCACCTACACCGCCCAGGACCTCCAGGCCTGGGGCGATGACCTCGTCGCCTACGACCCTCGCCCCGCCTCCGAGCAAGGCCAGCCTTTCGCCTGGAACCCCGAGCGCCGCACCCAACTGCGCGCCGAGCTTGACGCTTACTACGCCCGGCTGTACGGCCTCGCTCGAGATGAACTGCGCTACATCCTAGACCCCAAGGAGATGATGGGGGACGACTATCCCAGCGAGACCTTCCGGGTGCTGAAGGAAAGCGAGATTCGGACCTACGGTGAATTCCGGACGCGCAGGTTGGTTCTGGAGGCGTGGGACCAGCAGGCCAGCATTTCGTTCGCTGCGCCATCTGCGCCCGTTTCGTACTCCGAGCTCGGGATGATTAGCAATGTCGAGGAAGGCCGCCTGGCCGGCCTGGTGACCGCCCTGGTCGCTGAGCGAACGGAAGGCTGCTCGCTAGTGGACATGCAGTCAGCGGTGGCTGCGCTGGCCGCAGCTGAGCACCACTTGGACCCAAGTGACAGCACACGCTTCAATGCCTTGCGAGGTTCGCTCGGAATTGCAGACGTGGCACCACTCCTGAGCCGAGTCCTGCCCATTGTGCAGCGCTTGGTTAGCGTTGATGTACTAGCGCGTTCAACCAGGGGTGGCGAGGTTTTCTACGCGAGCGGTATCGGCACGCCACCTCTCGATGTCATTCAGTTGCCAGAGCATTCCGAAGCTGCTCGGCTTCTGTGGCAGGCAGAGAATCAGCGCCTGACAGCCGAGGCCGAGAAGAGCGAGACAGCGCCCGTGCGCCCCAATGTCACCGGCACACAGTAAGAGGACACCATGTCAACCTGGCTCCAGGCAAATAAGCCGGTACGCACGCAGCCCAGGCTATGGGTTGAAACGATGTGGTTGGTCGAATCCCGTGAACCGTTGGCGGCAACCCGCACCATAGACCTGCATCCTGGGCTGAACATAGTTTGGGCCAAAGAATCCGCCTCGAACGATGCTTCGGGGTTAGCCAGCGCAGGTCACGGCGTTGGAAAGACTTCGCTGTGCCTGTTACTGAGATACGTGCTGGGTGATGACGCACCAGCTATCGCCACTCTGCGTAACAAAGCGACGGGCAGCTTTCCCAAAGGCGGAGTGGCGGCAAAGGTCCATGTGGATGGCACCGTCTGGCTGGTCTTCCGACCGTACGGCTTGTACACCCCTTCTTTGGCCGCTCAGTGCGACGCATTGGACCATTTGTTCGATGGCACCGTACCGAACAATTTCGACGGCTACGGTCGCGCGTTGGAGCAGTTCTCGATAGGCAGGCTAGCCGCCCGCTCCCTGCCAGGAACAAATCAACCTCTCGAGTGGCGCCATCTGCTGGCCTGGTGCATCCGGGAGCAACGAACGCGCTTCGACGGTTTTTACCACTGGCGTGAGGGTGAAGGCCTGGGCTTCAAGCGGTCACGGCGAGACCCGCCACTGCTGGTCGGCTCTGTGCTCGGTCTGGTGGACCAGGAACTCGACCAACTGCTGCGTGACATCGAGGCCAAGCAGAAGCAGGTCGAACAGTGCAAGGAGCGCATCCCAGAGCTTGAAAGAGCACCAGCCTTCGCATTGGCTTATGCCGACCGCCAGTTGCGCCTGAGAGTACGAGCGGAAGAAGACGAACCCGTCTTCGCCACCACAGTTGGCGAATCGGTCCAGTCTCGCGTTCAGGCTGTCATTCAGAGGGCCGAGTTGGACGAGAGCCACTGGACGAATGATGTGGAGCAGGCAGAGGAGACGCTTGTAAAAGAGCTGGTGCGCTTACATGAGCTGACTAAGGTTCGAGATAGAGCAGAGCTTGACGCTGGCATTGCCAAGTCCCTGGTGGATGCGAACCAAGCCGACTTTGAGCGGCTGACCAAGCTGCGGGAGAAACTAGAAGGGCTGGACGGCGGTCGATGCGACCACGGGGATGTGGAGTTCAGCGAATGTCGTTACATCCAAGAACGCAAGACCGCGGTCAGCATGACCTGGTTCCAGGACGGTCGACAGGTCAAGGCCAATGCGGCAGAGCTCTCTAACCGCCACGAAGCTCGGAAGCGGGAATTCGACAGTGCGACGCAAGAGGTCTCCGACTATGCGAAACGCATCTCCGCAAAAAAAGCCGACCTTAGTCGATTGCGTATTCGTATCGCCACCAGTGAGAGCGCTCGAACATTCTTGAAGCAGTCTTGGGACGACTTTCAGGTGAAGCATACCCAAAGGTCCCAGGGTGGCGACACGACAGAGCTCGTCGCGGCTCGGAAGCAACTTCAGGAACTCGAGTCAGCGCTCGATTCCCTTCGAGTTGCCGAAGCCCGCCGACGGTCTCAGCATTCGTCGAGAGTCGACGCTATCAAGGCCTTGACGGCCACCGTGGCAACCAGGCTGCTCGGTGCAGTCGGACAGGCGCGATTCGTTCCTGGGCATGAGGTTCGACCGTTCGAAGTGGCGCGTGGCGGCGAGGCCTACCAGGTACTGGAAGTGCTGCTCGGCGACATCGTCTGTCTGCTCGACTCCGCCGTGTCTGAAGCCAGCAATCATCCGGGGTTTCTTGTTCATGACTGCCCAAGAGAGGCAGATATGAGCGAACTCTTGTATCGGGCGTTCTTCCTCACTGCCGCGGAGGCTGCCGAGCAACTGGGGGAAGGCAACGAAGTCCCCTTTCAGTTTATTGTCACGACGACATCCGCGCCTCCACCTGTGCTACAGGGAGGCCGAGTTGTAGTGCTCGAACTAGAACCAGGTGTCGAGGATAAGCTGCTCTTCCGTCGGGAACTGGAGCCTTCCTTCTTGATTTTTAATGATGCCTAGGACTACACAGTTGGCGGCTGACGAAGCCGTGGATGCCGCGAGTGCGGCCGTCGCTTCAAGCAAAGACTTCAAGCCTGCCTATCTCCAGCACCTCAAACGAGCCGAACCACTGGTATTGGATGGGGGAGAACAGTGCGAGGTTTGGGACCTGGAGGTAGCCGCTGATGCAGCGTGCTTAAGTGAGTGGGCCAGCCGATTCCGCCAGACATACTGCTCTGATGACGACATCGACATACTCCGCGAAGGCACCGGCAAGTCGCGGGCTGAGTACCTCTTGGAGCTGGTCTTTCCGGACAAAAGCGTGCCTCCGGGGCCTGGAGTCCGTTCAGGGGACTTTGCCGAGTTGCTGGTCTCAGACTACGTCGAGTTCATCCTCGGCTACTGGGTTCCGCGTGGCAAATACGCTGAGAAGGGAAGTCGGAATGAGTCAGTCAAGGGCGTCGATATTGTCGGATTCAAATGTCCCGATGCTGGACAGCCGAAGGCGAGTGATGAGATGTTGACCTTTGAGGCGAAGGCTCAACTAGGGGATGGCAAGTACAAGGGCCGCCTTCAGGATGCGGTCGACGACTCGGGCAAAGACTATCTTCGAGTCGGCGAGACGCTGGCCGCGATGAAACGCCGTATGCATGTTGCGGGCGAGCGTGCGTCAATGCTGGTCGTGGAGAGATTTCAGAACGCTGTCGACCGCCCCTACCGGCTTCTCTCAGGCGCAGCAGCCATTCTTTCAGGCATGGCGTTCGATGCAGATGGCATTAAGGGAACCACCACCGCCAAACACAACAACGCAGGCAATTTAAAACTGATTGCTGTCAAGGGCAAAAACCTGATGGTGTTGGCTCACGCCTTGTACCAGCGAGGAGCCGATGAAGCCTGAATTCAACAGCCGTCGGTATTTCGGCATCACTCGGTCCAAGGAGAAGATGTACGAACTTGGGCTGCCAGAAGAGTCCCATATCGCCGTCCCGGAGGGGGTTGAACCTGCCGCCCTGTTCCCACTGTCTATCGGGACGCTGATGGATGCGTGGGCGG
>NZ_JBLVOL010000030.1:32992-45247 GCF_053543755.1 Achromobacter semiaridum
CGCCGCCGACGTCCAGAGCGGATTGGCAGACGACCTGCGAGATGAAATTGGCTTTGCAGCGAGTTTCTTCGATGCCTATCTGGGCTCCCGATTCGATACCGAAGTGTCGCGGGAGGTCACGCTGCTCGCATCCGCCAGCTACTTCTTGGGCCAGCGCCCGGGGAGCAGTCTGGTGCTCGCACGGCGACTGCAAGCGGACGGCGCCAATGCGATTGAGCAATTGACGGTTTGGGTATTGCAGGCCGACTGGCGTCAACCGCCAAATTTGGCTGGGCACTGGCTGGCGGGGCTGCTCTACGAGCTTTCCATCGTCCTGATGGGCCACTTTAATGACGGTGCGCCGCCCGAGCCAGTGGTCGAGTTGTTGAACGAAGTTCGTCGCTTGACCTACACCAGCGGCACCTCAGAGGAAGTTGTTCTCGCGGAGGTCACATCCGCAGTGATAAAGCTGCGCCTGGCTGGCTCAGCATGGACTCTGATGCCTGGGTTCAGCGGCTTAGATAGTACCGCTTGGGCAGACGCAATCCGTCGGCCAGGCTTCCCAAAGGAACTCTGGCCATCCCAGAAGTTGCTTGGCAAGGCAGGCCTCTTTGCTGGTAGGTCGGGTATTGTCCAGATGCCCACGAGCGCGGGTAAGACACGCTCTGTTGAAGTTATTCTTCGCAGCGCGTTCCTGGCTGACAGGACGCGGGTCGCTGTGCTCGTTGCGCCGTTCCGCGCTCTGTGTCATGAGATTGCCACTTCGCTACGCCGAGCGTTCAAGGATGAAGACGTCAAAGTCAATGAGTTATCGGACGCGCTGCAATTAGATTTTGCTGACCAACTTGCAGAGTTGTTTGGTGCAGCTCCGCCGAGCACGCGCTATCTGTTGGTGCTGACGCCAGAGAAACTACTCTACCTTCTGCGACAAGCTCCGGAGTTGGCCTCCCACATCGGCCTTGTGGTGTATGACGAGGGGCACCAATTCGACTCCGGGAAACGAGGCATCACATACGAACTCCTGTTGGCTGAAATCAAGAGCCTGGTCGCAAACACAACCCAGACCGTCCTCATATCAGCAGTTATCAAGAACGCCGCGGCTGTTGGTACCTGGCTCATTGGCGAAGAGCCCAACGTAGTCAATGGCACAGGTCTGCTCTCGACTGCCCGTTCTGTCGCTTTCGCGACGTGGAGCGAGAGACTGGGACAGCTTTGGTTCTTCGAGTCGGGCAACTATCAGCAGCGGGATTACTTTGTCCCTCGGAGCATCGAAGCTCAGACTTTGAAGCTGTTCGGCAAGGAGCGCAAGGAGAAATTCTTCCCCCAGAGAGGGGACTCGGCTTGGAAGGACGTGTCGCTGTACCTGGGAATCCGGCTGGCACCTAATGGGGCTGCAGCAGTTTTCTGCGGTAGGAAGGACACTGCATCTGGGCTTGCTGAGCGTGCGGTGGACATTTACAGGCGTGGTTGTCGGCTGCCACCGCCGGCACTCGCCTCCGACCCGCATGAGGTGCAACGTATCGCCTTTTTGGCCAGCCTACATTTCGGGGCAGACTCCGTGCTCGCTCGGGCGGCAAGTCTTGGCATCTTTGTTCATCATGGAACAACGCCGCAGGGGCTACGTCTGTCGGTCGAACATGCGATGCAGCAAGAACTCATCAAGCTCGTCATCTGCACGTCCACGCTCGCCCAGGGTGTCAACTTGCCGATTCGGTATTTAGTGGTCTCGGGCATTAATCAGGGGGCAGACCAAATTAAGACCCGAGATTTCCAGAACCTCATCGGGAGGGCTGGTCGGGCAGGCATGCATACAGAGGGTCTAGTCGTTTTTGCCGACCCCAGGGTCTTGGATAACAGGCAGCAGGAGGGCTGGCGGCTGCGTGCAGCTACTGCCCTGCTTAGGCCGGAGAACGCAGAGGACACATCCAGTTCGTTACTGACCTTAATTTCCCCACTGCTGTCTGCCAATGAGCGGCATGAACTCCCAGTGGAACAGGAAGTTGTGACCGAAGCGTACTTCCTTCGAGGGTCAGCGCTCAGTGACTGGGCGAAGGGAGTGTTGCAAGCAACGCCGATTCAGGGTGAGAGCGAAAGGACGCTGATCCGCCAAGTATTGACGCGACAGGCATTGCTGGTGGCGGTGGAGAGCTACTTGATGGCGAATCGTGGCGGCGAAGCCTTCGACGATTTTCTGGGTCGCGTGAAGACCCTGGCCGAATCCACTCTGGCATTCGCACTGGCCGACGAGTTGCGGAAACAAGCTTTGCTACAGCTTTTCGAATCGACCGCGCGGCATGTCGAAACCGTAGCTCCAGAACAAGCTCGACAGGGCAAGTTTTCCAAGACGTTACTTGCCGCGGTGGATGCAGTCGCGGTGGAGCAATGGGTCCTGCAGAACGAAGCAACAGTTGTCGGGCTTGCTGAACCTGGCGCGTGGTTGGCCACTCTGTGGCCGTTGTTGACTGCGGTGACTGACAACAAGCTTCTCAAGAATATGAAGCCCGATGGTCTGGCATTGGAACTCGCTCGGCACTGGATGAGCGGAGCTACCTACCGTGAACTCATTGAGATGGCGAGGACCGCCGGCGGAACAAAGCCTCGTGGAGAGGACAAGACGCAGCGGCTCTCGGAGTCCGACGTTCTAGGTTTCCTTGAAGGAGGGCTGGGCTTCGACTGTCCATTGGTTGTAGCGGCCGTCGGAGAGTTCATTGCAGACCTGCCCACTGACGATGGCTCAACCCGTGGTCGTCTAAACGAATTCCAGAAGTGCCTTAAATACGGACTACCTGATGCCCTCAGCATTTCCATTTATGAATCTGGGTTCGCGGACCGTTGCATCGCCCAAGAACTGGCTTCATCGCTACGTGCAGCAGGGTACGAGGGTACGCATATTGGGTTGGCCTTGACCAACCATCGCGATGTGTTCAATTTCATCCTGACCAAGTATCCGAGATATTTTGAGACTGTTCTGGATGGGCTCTGACAACATGATTAGGTACTGAGATGAGCGAAACCCTCTTCAAGGAAGTTCACTACTCGTTGGGCAGCCTCATCAGCGACATCGGCCTCGGCCGCATTGGTCTGCCCGACATCCAGCGTCCTTTCGTCTGGGCCAATGCCAAAGTCCGCGACCTGTTCGATTCGATGTATCGTGGCTACCCGGTTGGCTATTTTCTGTTCTGGCAGACAGGTGCGGAGGGCGTGGAGACCAAGGTCATCGGCGATACGAATAAGCAGAAAGCACCCTCGCTGCTCATCGTGGACGGACAGCAGCGCCTGACTTCGCTGTATGCCGTCATCCGGCGTGAGGCCGTGCTGCGCGAGAACTTCGAACGTGAGCACATCCGCATCGCCTTCCGGCCGCAGAGCGGCACCTTCGCTGTACCGGACGCTACGACCGAGCGGGACCCCGAGTTCATCCTAGACATCTCCGAGGTGTTCAACCGGCCGACGCACAAGACCATTGGGGAGTATCTGAAACGTCTGACGGCTTCTCGCGACGTCTCGGACACTGAGGAAGAAAAGGTGGCCGACGCTCTCGGCCGGCTGGCTGGACTGACGAACTTCCCGTTCATTGCGCTTGAGCTCTCCCAGCAATGCACGGAGGAGCAGGTGGCCGATGTCTTCGTGCGCATCAACAGCGAAGGCAAAAAGCTCAACCAGTCGGATTTCATCCTGACGCTGATGTCGGTGTTTTGGGATGACGGCCGCACCGAGTTGGAGAAATTCTGCCGCGGAGCGCGCCAACCGGCGCCCGCTGGCCGGGCCAGCCCGTTCAACCAGATTTTCCAGCCTGACCCCGACCATCTGCTGCGTGTCGATGTCGGCGTGGCCTTCCGACGGGCCAGGCTGGAACACGTCTACTCCTTGCTGCGTGGGAAAGACCTAGCTAGCGGCGAGGTTAGCCTAGAGCAGCGCAACAGCCAGTTCGATAAGCTGCGCGATGCCCAGGGGCGCGTGCTGAACCTGACTTACTGGTCGGACTTCTTGAACGTCATCCGCTCCGCCGGCTACCGCAGTGCCAAGACCATCAGTTCGGTGAACGCCTTGGTGTTCGCCTATCAGCTGTACCTGCTGGGCCGCACCGAGTACGACGTCGAAGGGTTCAAGCTGCGCAATGCTATTGCACGCTGGCTCTTCATGTCGCTGCTGACCGGCCGGTTCACGTCTTCACCAGAGTCGCGCATGGAGCAAGACCTAGCCGAACTGCGGGAGCTGAAGACTGCCGACCAGTTCCTCACCCGGCTCGCAACCGTAGAGGCCGCGACGTTGACGGACGATTACTGGACCAAGACGCTACCGTTGGACCTGGCGACATCGGCCGGTCGCAGTCCAGCGCTGTTCGGCTTCTATGCTGCACAAGTTTTGCTGGGTACCAAGGCCCTGTTCTCGCAGAGCCCCGTGGTGGATCTGCTGGACCCGCCGGCCCAAGGCCAGAAGAAGGCGCTGGAGCGGCATCACCTGTTTCCAAAACAATACCTGAAGAAGCAAGGCATTGAGAGTGTCCGCGACATCAACCAGATTGCCAATTACGCGTTGGTGGAGTGGGACGATAACATTGCCATTTCCGACTCGCCGCCCGGCCAGTACTGGGGCAAGTACGCCGAGCGTTTCGACCAGGAAACGTTGACCACGATGATGCAATGGCATGCGCTGCCAGCGCAGTGGTGGATGATGAGCTACGACCAGTTCCTCGTGGCTAGGCGTCCGCTCATCGCCGACGTGATTCGCCAGGGCTACCAGAAGCTAGTGGGAACGGCGGCATGACGCCGCTCGACCGTCTGCGCATCGAGAAAGCTGCCTCTGACTGTGGCTTCGAAATGACGCCGCTTGAGCACGACGGCGGTCTGGAGCTGCGTTCAGCTCGGTTTCCGGAGACTGTTCTCGTGAAGCCAATGACTTCATCTGCTCTGACTGTCAGTACGCCCACCACTGGCTTGCTCGAAGCGTTTGGGGGCGTCAGCATCATGAGGGTGAACGGCTTCGAGGAACTCTATGACGTGCTGCGCACTGCCGCCGCCCATGCCCGGACGCTACCTGACCGCGTAGCCGATGCATTCCGCCGCGAAACCGTCGATATGCCGCGGTCCACTGAAGCCGAGCGCTTGGTTGTGCAGCGCATTGGGCAGAACTTTTTTCGGGCTGCTCTGTTGGACTACTGGCAGGGACGATGTTGCGTGACCGGACTTGCCATAACCAGCTTGCTTAGAGCTTCGCACATCAAGCCATGGGCAGCATGCACGAGTGACAATGAACGATTAGATGTGTTCAACGGATTGCTACTCAGCGCCCATATTGATGCGCTGTTCGACGGGGGATGGATTTCATTTTCTGATGACGGTGGGCTTTTCGTATCAGAAGCTCTCTCGATGGAATCGAGGCAACAACTTAGCCTTTCTCCTGAATGGAGAATAGGAAAATTAACTATGGCGCACACGAAATACTTGGCCTTTCATCGGTCAGAAGTGTTTCGCAAGATGGAGCCGTGTAATCCCACTGCATAGGAGCCTGGCAGACGTGTGCCCCTGACGAATTCCTTCGCAAAAGCCGTCATAGTGAGCAGGTCAATCTGTTGCCCTGTTGCGCTTTTTCCTACCCCTGAATCTCCACCATGCAAAGATGATCATGAAACGATTGTGGGGCCATAGGCCCAGCTGCATGAATCTAAAAAATCGGCTTGCAGCCAACCTCATGAAGACGGCTTTCTTCCTGCAGCTGATCTCGCAGCCCGCAGCGCCTGGCTGGAGCGGGACGCGAAGCTAAATTCATAACGTTTCGGCCGCCCCACAGAACGAGTCAGATTCACTATGGATAAACCTCCCCTGTCTATCCTGATTTGCGTGGATGGAAGCGCTGAAGGATAAATTAGCAAAACTCTTTGGTCTAGATCAAACTCTAGGGACAGGCACTCGAGTATCTGCCCGTCATTGAAAGAGCCGCGCAGGTGTTCGGGGGTGCGACGATCAGTTAGACGCAGCCATGCCCTGTAATCGCCACGCATTGCTGCAGCGTATAGCCCCCGGACGCGAACAGGCACGCTCTCGGACTGCATTAGAGCTGGATTCAGCGAACGAAAAAAATCCCACTTTTCTGCATCGCGCACCCCGATAACGTCAAACTGGCGCAGGCCGTGCAGCTTGCAGAACAACCGGTCAGCGTTCGCCAAGGTGCAGCCCTTTCGAGCATAGTTAACTTGCTGGACAAGCTCGCCCGGCGACACCTCACGACTGACTATAGGTGTGCTGATTGCGGGTTCCCGCACACCAAATCCGCCGCGTTGGAGGACGGGTGGAGGAATACAAGCGGCATACTTTTTCCGCATAACCGAGTAGTACTTCGACCAGAGGAGTTCCGTGAACGTATCTCCATCTTCCCCGCTGCAAAACGCAGACATCAAATTCATATGAGCGGCACCGCCCTGATTGCTTTCGATGCAACGGAACCCAACGGGTTTGATTCCTCGCTTCTCCGCTGCTTTAAGTGTCGCCTCCAACACGCCCATGAGAAACCTATAGGACTCTCTCGCATCGGGCCTGCCGACATTGATCCAGCCCTCGTTAATATCCCCATTCTGAAAATAGGTCATCATGGCAGCAGGCGGGTTAATGAAGAATTCACGCGCATGCCACCCCAAATCGCGCACGGCCCACGCGAGTGCGCCCGACTCGCCGTCAGTGCGCGCCCAGAAACGGGCCAGACTTGCTGATTCCTTGTTCTTGTGCAGGTTGGCTAAGCGCTGCTCTCTGAACGACTCGCGTCGGAGAGCCCGAGTGATGTAGGTCTCGCGTCTGGCCCAAGCCTCTCGGCCAAGTTTTGTGACTCGCTCATTTCCCTCGGTCCGGTGAATCAACAATTCTCGGGCCACACGCTCGACCATGCGGGCATGCCTGCGCATGAATCTGGCGGGCTTCTCCTGCTGCAGGATGGCAGCTCGTGTCAGAGCTGCACTGCTGGAGCGCGCATGGATGCGCAAGTCTTCCCAACTTCTACACGTCTTGATGGAGAGTTCCAGGCGACGCATTAGCTGCTTTAACCCGCCGCGTCCGAGTGCCGTTGATGCGGCCTCTAATGCGCAACCCCACCATTCCCAGGGCAGCAGATCCAAAGGCTCGACAAGCGCTTCCAGTTCAGAAATGCGAGCCACATCATCCGGAAGCCGGGAACAGAGCTGATTGAAGAATGACCGGCGAGTTGATATTCTGTACGTGTTGAGCATTAGCATCCCTCTGCAAAGGGAAAGCCGAAGGCCCATCGCTGCAACGATGGGCCTTCTTATTTTGAGAATCAGGAAAGGGATTCGAGCCGCACAGCTTTGCGTGGTCGGCCACGCTTTTTGGTTGGCGCCATCGAAGGCACAACGTACTCCGTGTCAGGCGCTGCGCACTCATCAGCCGCAACGCCAGCCCAACGATCCACGACAGTCGGATGCCATCTCAGAAGGCCGCCGGGAACAGGGGTGGGCAGCGAGTTAGCTGGCAACAGGCCAACCTTGATCTTGTGCCGTGCCGAATATATCGATCCCGGCTTGGTACCCAGATAGTGAGCCAGGTCGTTGATATCCATCAATTTCATGTTCTGCCGCCAGGAGATGAGATGCAGGAATCATGAAAGACGAATGCAGATTCACAAAGGCAAAACGATATAGAAATGACAAAAAGAGCCTTGGCATCCAGCCGAGGCAAAAAAATAGATAACAACGATCACGTTCTAAGCCAACACTGGTAGACGAACCGATGGCGTTTAGGCAGCCTGTGCCATCCGTTGTTCTTTTGCACGCTCTGCCATTTCTCGGGCAGTTTGCCTGGCGCTCGCCTTCGTGTATCGCGACAGCGACGATAGGTCCTTGTGCCCGGAGACGGATTGAATCTTCGGCAGCGTCCATCCTTCATCAGCCATGCGTGAGCAGACATGATGGCGCTGATCGTGCCATCTCATGCGCATGCCTGCGCCCTCGTCGATATTTAGCTCTTTCAGAGCCCGTCGCAGCAACCTGTAGGCCCTGTCGCCTGTCAACGTCCCAAACACTTTCTCCTGCAGGGCAGCGCCAATACGCACGGTGTTCCCACTCAGCATCCTGAGTTCCTCAATCAGGATCGGCGACATAGGCACCTCGTCGGGCACGCCCTTGTTTTCTGGCCCCCTGAACGCATGGGGAACCTGGATCACCGAATCTTTCCAGTTGATCCACGCCCAGCGGATGCTCAAAAGGGATTCTCTGCGCATGGCGCATTGCTGGGCGGCGATGAATGCGGACCGGACATACAGCAGCGACGAATGCGCGTGAACGTTGATTGTCCGATCCGTGCCCAGAACAACGATAGCAAGCTGAGTGAGGCGTGGCGCCGCGCCTGCCGTTTGCTGAGCCGCACGCATCCGGGTAAACAGTTCGATGATCTGAGACGACTCCTCCGTGGAGGGGAGACGTTGGCGACGCGGCGCAGTCTCCACGCCTGCCGTGGCCCCAGCGGCGGGGTTGCCAATGTCAAGACGCCATTTCTTGCGGGCATGCACAAACAGACCGCTCAGCGATGCAAGGTCAATCCGGATTGTGTTCTCGGCTTTTCCATCAAGCCGGCGAGCGGTGATATGGTCCTCAAGCTTGGACTCGGTAATGCTGGTGAGCGCAGCACCAGCAAGCGGACTATTTGCCCACATGCGAGCCTTGCTGCGCATGTCCCTCAACCACTTTTCCGACTTCACGCCCTTGACACCCGCTGGCGCAGCCTTCGACCACTCGGTCACTTCCTTGAGGTAGCGGCTGAAAGCGATCGTAAGGGTCAGGCTCGGAGGCGGCACTTCCCGATCCTCGGACCTGGCCTTATCGATCTTTCCCCTCATCTCGAGCACCCAAGCTTCGGCCTGGGCGCGAGTGTCAAACGTGCCTGTGCGTCGTATGGGCTTCTCGCCCTTTCTTTTGATCGAGACATCTGCGCGCCAAGCGTTGCCTCGTTGGATGATTGCCATGATGAATTTCCTGCAAAGGGTTCTTCGAACACCTTTCCAGTCTCATCCGGAGGTCAGGAATCCACAACGTAAAACGAACCACATTCACACCAATTTCACACCAAAAGCGCCGACTTACGCTGAAACGCGGATCGTAGCCAGGAATGAAAAACGCCGGAAATCCTTATAAATTAAGGAGTTCCGGCGCCTGAATTCTGGTGGGCTGTGAGTGGCTCGAACACTCGACCTACGGATTAAGAGTCCGCTGCTCTACCAACTGAGCTAACAGCCCTGCAATGCACGCATTTCGATTCGTTTTCAACCGCGCGGCTATCTGTTGATGGCCTTGCTGCTGACTGCGTTTCGCTATGTGTGTAGTGCGAAGAAGCAAGATTATATGTAGGTTTTTTTGTTTGTGCAAGTCGGGTGCGAAAAAACTTTCACACCCGCTGCGTCAGGCTGCGTAGCCGCCGTCTACCGACAGGCTGGCGCCCGTGATGTATCGCCCTTCCGGGCCGGCCAGGAAGGCGACCATGCCCGCGATGTCGCGCGGTTCGCCATAGTGGGGCAGCGACAGCACGGCGACGAGGTCGGCTGCGTGGTCACCGCTCGCCGGGTTCATGTCGGTGTCGATCGGGCCGGGGTGCACGACGTTGACGGTGATGCCGCGTGCGCCCAGGTCGCGCGCCAAGCCTTGGCTGAGCCCGATCAGCGCGGTCTTGCTGGCCGCGTACAGCGCCACGCCGGGGCGGCCGGCGCGTTGGGCCAGGCAGCTGCCGATGTTGATGATGCGGCCGCCGTCCGGCATGGATGCCTGCGCGGTGCGGATGGCCACGAACGGAGCGCGCACGTTGATGTTCATCGTGCGTTCGTATTCCTCAAGGCTGGTGTCGCCGATGACGCCGGTAACGAAAATACCCGCGTTGTTGACCAGCACGTCCACCGGTCCAAGCAGCTTGATCGCTTCTTCCACGGCCTGCCTGACGGCCAGCGCATCTTCCGCATCGGCCTGGATGGCGCGCACGTGGCGCGCGCCGGTGGTCAGTTCCGTTGCCAGTGCCTTGGCTGCATCAGCCGAAGAAGGGCTGACGTAGGTGAAGGCGACGTGCGCGCCCTCGGCGGCCAGCCGGCGCACGATGGCCGCGCCGATGCCGCGACTGCCGCCTGTCACGAATGCGACCTTTCCGTTCAAGTTGCCCATGGTTCATCCTTATTTGTAGTGATCAATACAAATATCATCGCCCCGAAATATTTCTGCCGTCAACAAATTTTTTATCGATCAACACAAAATAGGCGTCGCGGGTAAAATCCCGCCATGGCAGAACGTGGGCGCCCCCGGAGCTTTGACCGGGCCCAGGCCTTGCAAAAGGCAATGGAGGTTTTCTGGTCGAAGGGATATGAAGCAGCATCGCTGTCCGAACTCACGGAAGCGATGGGCATCAACTCGCCCAGCCTTTATGGCGCGTTCGGCTCCAAGGAAGACCTGTTTCGTGAAGCCGTCGAGCTATACCGTGAGACCGCCGGCGGGGGATCGCGGCGCGCATTGCAAGACGGCGCAACAGCCCGTGAAGGCGTTCAGGCCATGCTGATGGTGGCCGCCGAACGCTTCACGGCGCCAGGCACGCCGCCCGGCTGCATGATCGTATTGGGCGCGCCGTCCGGCAGCGTCAACCACGCCAGCGTCGGCGAATTCCTGTGCGATAGCCGGCGTGACATGCAGGCCCGGATTCAGGCCCGCCTTGCCGCCGGCGTTGCCGACGGCGAGCTGCCTGCCGGCACCGACGTGAAAGGCTTGGCCGCGTTCTACACGACCGTGTTGCACGGCATGTCGATCCAGGCGCGCGACGGCGCCAGCCGCAAGACTTTGCAATCGGTGGCGCGGCAAGCGATGTGCGCCTGGGACGCCCTGACGGGCAGCCGGCCGCCTTCGGGCGTGCCTCCGGGCAACGCCCGTTCCTGACGGACACAAACATGTTCCGCATCGACCTTCGGCGCCTTATCCTTTGGATCTGCCTGCTGTCGGTCGTTTTGGTGCTGGCCGGCGGATTGCACGCCAGCTACCTGGTTCAGCGCGACCTGCTGCTGCACAACGCACTTGAGGTCAACCGCGTCTACGCGTCCAAGCTTGCCGTCACCACCGACCTTTTTCTGGCGGACGTGCGGCGTTACCTGGCGTATAGCGCCGACGTGCTGACCGACATGGAAGCGCGCCCCGGCTTGATGGTCGAAGAAACGCGGCGCCAGCAAGCGCAGATGGGGCAGTTCAATTCCACCGTGGTGGTCTCGCCGACCGGCAAGGTCATTGCGGCATCGTCGGCGTATCCGCAACTGCTGGGCCAGCAACTGACCAGCGAGCCGTCGCGCAATGCCATCCGCACGCAGCAGCCGAATATCAGCGAACCCTATCAGGCCAGCAACAACCGCTGGCTGATTCTGTATTCGCATCCGATTTTCTCGCGTGATTACCGCTACCTGGGGTACATCGCCGGCACGCTGTATCTGCACGAAGACAACGCGCTGGATCGCCTGCTGGACAAGCATTTCTATCGCGATGATTCGTTCGTGTACGTGATGGATCGCAACGGCACGCTGATCTATCACCCGGATCGCAGCCTGCTGGGCCACAAGGCGCCGGACATCGACGCATTGGCGGCGGCGCGGCGGGGTGAAACGGGCGAAATGCGGTTTACCGATCAGCAAGGCCGCGACATGCTTGCGGGTTACGCCCCCGTGCCCAGCACCGGCTGGAGCGTCATCGCGCAGCGTCCGGTGGCGGGCACCCTGCAGCCCCTGAGCGACCTGCTCATGGCCACCGCCCGCAATACCCTGCCCTTGCTGCTGTTGTCGATCATCACGATCTGGGTGTTGTCAGGCTGGATTGCCCGGCCGCTGGGCGAACTGGCGGGCATCGCCAAGCGCATGGAAGACCCGGATTCCGCTGACCGCATCCGCGACGTGCGGTCCTGGTATTTCGAGGCGGCGCAGCTCAAGCGCGCGCTCATCATCGGCTTGGCGTCGATCCATCACAAGATTCGCGATTTGCGCCGTGAAAGCACCACCGACACGTTGACGGGCCTGCTGAACCGGCGCGGCCTGGACGAGGCCATGGCGCTCTTGCAAGCGGGCGAATCGCCCGTGGCGCTGCTGGCCATCGACATCGACCACTTCAAGACCATCAATGACCGCTACGGCCACACGGCGGGCGACCGGGCCTTGCAGGCGTTGGCGGCCGTCATGGGCGAAGGCTCGCGGGTGGGTGACACCTTGGCGCGTGCGGGTGGCGAAGAATTCGTGGTGCTGATGCCGAGCGCCTCGCTACAGTCAGGGGGGGGC
>NZ_JBLVOL010000030.1:45306-45606 GCF_053543755.1 Achromobacter semiaridum
CGCCTCGCTACAGTCCGCGGCGGCCGCCGCCGAACGGCTGCGACAGCAGATCGCCTCGCGGCAGCCGCCGGATTCCATTGGGTCGCCGCTTACCGTATCGGTGGGCGTGGCGCGCTACCCCGAGCATGGCGCCACGCTGGAAGCCGTGTACCGGCGCGCGGACCAGGCGCTTTATCACGCGAAGAACAACGGCCGCAACGCCGTGTGCGTGGCGGATGACACCGAACCGGAAGGTGCCCGGCGCGTGTCGCCGAAGTAGCGATGACGCAGGTGGCGGCGCGGCGGCGGCACGGTGGCGGC
>NZ_JBLVOL010000031.1:0-28723 GCF_053543755.1 Achromobacter semiaridum
GCAGCGCCGGCGCCGGGGCCGCGGCATGCAAGCCGCGACGACGCGCCTGCCAGCCGGGCGTGGGCGCGAGTTCCAAGGCGGCCTGGGCAAAGCCGTCGATGCTGGCGGCTATGCCCAGCGCCGGCGTGCTCAGCCGGCCGATCTCGTTGGCGTCGGGGTGGATGTGCACCAGGGTCTGGCGTGGCGTGGGCGAGGCGATCCATTCGTAGTTCAGCGTGGTCGGTTCGCACAAGCGCGTACCCAGCGCGATGACAAGGTCGCTGTCCATGACCACGCGTTTCTGGTGCGCGGGCATGCTGGCGCTGACCTGTCCGACAAAGTTGGGATGGTCGTTGTCAAACAGCTCCAGCCGTCTCCAGGCGGTGGCGACCGGCAGGTCAAAGCGCAGGGCGAAGTCGCGTATTGCCGTGCGCGCCGCGTCCGACCAGCGCGAGCCGCCCAGCAGCAACAAGGGTTTGGCGGCGGCCTCTATCATCTGCCGCAGCCGCTGCATGTCGGTGGGCGTGGGGCAGGCCTGCGGCGTCGCGGGCGGCGCGGCCAGCGGCACGCTGGTCAGGCAGGCCAGCATGTCCTCGGGCAGCGCCAGCACCACGGGGCCAGGCCGCCCGCTGGTGGCAACGGCCCACGCGCGCGCCAGGTATTCCGGGACCCGGTCGGCGCGCTCGATCTGCGCCACCCATTTGGCCAGCGGCGCGTACATGGCGCGATAGTCCACTTCCTGGAAGCACTGGCGGTCGGCGGTATCGCCACCGACCTGGCCGATGAACAGGATCATGGGCGTGGAGTCTTCACGGGCGGTGTGCACGCCGATGGCCGCGTTGGTGGCGCCGGGTCCGCGCGAAACGAAGCAGATGCCGGGTTGGCCCGTCAGCTTGCCGTGCGCCTCTGCCATATAGGCCGCGCCGCCTTCCTGGCGGCAGACTATGGAGTCGATCGCGTCGCGCCGCGCGTACAGGGCATCGATGCAGGGCAGGAAGCTCTCGCCGGGCACCATGAAAACCCGGCGTACGCCAAAGGCCTGCAATTGCGCGATCAGGGCTTCGCCGCCGCTGCGCGGCGCGGCTTGTGCAGGGCAGGTCATGCGTTTTCCTGTTCCAGGGCGCGGGCCACGCGTTCGGTCCCGTAGTCGCGCTCGGCGGCGGCGCGGCTGACCTTGCCACCCACGATGTCGCGGCGGATATCCGCCAGGCTTCGCTCGGCCGGCACGCCATAACCGCCGCCGCCGGGCGTTTCCAGACGCACCGAGACCCCCGCCGGCAGGGCGTGGCCCGAGATCTTGTTTGGCAGGCGTTGTTCGTCGGCGCGGCCCGGGTTCTGAATCAGGCGCGATGTGCCGCCGGTCAGGCCGCCATCCAGCCCGGCCGCGCCGAACAGCGCCGCGTCGCAACGGATGGTGCAGGCCAGTTGGTCGTGCAGCGAGCGAATCTGGCGCGCGATGCCCATGCCGCCGCGGTACTTGCCCGCGCCGCCCGTGTCGTTGACCAGCGCGTATTCGTCGACCAGCAGGGGGTACTCGATCTCCAGGGCCTCGGCGGGCAAATTGGACGTGTTCGTGACGTTGACCTGGATGCCGTCCATGCCGTCGCCACGTGCGCGCCCGCCCGCGCCGCCGCCCAGCGTTTCAAGATAGACGAAGGTGCCCTTGCCGTCGCGCATGGGGCCCGAGAACAGCATCGACGGCATGACGTCGTTGGACGAGGCCATGCCACGACCGGGCGGCAGCAACTGGCCCAGGGCGCCGATCACGGTGCCGGCCACGCGTTGCGCGGTGGTCACGCGCGCGCCCACCGCGGCGGGAAACACGGGATTGGTGATCGTGCCCTCGGGTGCGCTGATGGTAATGGGCTGGAACAGGCCATTGTTGGGCATCAGCTCGGGGTCAAGCATGGCCTTGACGGCAAAATACACGCTGGCGTTAAGCGCGCTGGCCGGCAGGTTGAAAGCGCCGCGCGCCTGCTTGCCGGTGCCGGTAAAGTCCACGTGCAGCTGGCCGCCCCGCGCGTGTACGTTGGCCTGGATCACCACCGGGTCACCGCCCATGCCGTCGTCGTCCATGCGTTCGGTAAAGGACGCGCTGCCTTCGGGCAACTGGGCGATGCGGTTGCGCAGCCGTCGCTCGGTGTAGCGCAGGATGCCATCGATGGCGGACAACACCGTCTCCAGTCCGGACTGCCGTACCAGTTCCAGCATCAGCCGCGCGCCCTTGTCATTGGTGGCAATCTGCGCGCGGATATCGTGCATGCGGTTGTCCGGCTCGCGCGTGTTGTGCGCGATCATTTCCAGCAGGTCCAGGTCCAGTTCCCCTTGCCGCACGATACGCATGGCCGGCAGGCGGATGCCTTCCTCCCACACGGTCTTCAGGTGATGCGAGGTCGAGCCCGGCACGGCCCCGCCCACGTCCGTGTGATGGCCGATGTTGGCGGCAAAGAAACGCAGCACGCCGTCGCAGAAAATGGGCGATACGACGGTGATGTCCGGCGCGTGGGTGCCTCCGGCCAGATAGGCGTCATTGCACAGGAAGGCGTCGCCGGGGCGGATGCCGGCGACGCCGTAGCGGCGCAGCACGGCGTCGATGCCGCCTGACAGCGAGCCCAGGTGCACCGGCACGTGGGCGGCCTGGGCCACCAGTCGGCCGGCGGCGTCGAACAGCGCCACGGAGCAGTCTTTGCGCTCTTTGATGTTGCTGGAAAAGGACGAGCGGATCAGCGTGTTGCCCATCTCTTCCGTGATGGACAGCAGGCGGTTGCTGAAGACCTCCATCTCGATGGGGTCGAAGGCGTCGGTATCGGCGGCAGTCGGTGCGGTGGTCATGTCGGTTTGCCTTAGGGGTTGAGAGTGACGACAAGGTTGCCGTAGTCGTCGGCGCGCGCTTGCTGGCCGGGCAGGATCACGGTGGTCGAACTCATTTCCTCGATGACGGCCGGCCCGTCGACAGGCGCGCCCGTCGGAAGCAGGGCGCGGCGGTAGATGGGCGTGTCGGCCCAGCCGGCGTTTTCGAAGTACACGGCGCGGCGCTCCTTGACCGCGCCCGCCAGGCTGGCGCCGCCGGCCACGTGGGCGATCGGCGCGCGCGGCACCAGGCCCACCGCGCGCACGCGGCAGTTGACGATCTCGACCGAGCGGCCGGTGGCGTCGTAGCCATACTCGCGGATGTGGGCCGCGCTGAAGGCGAGCACAAAATCGGCCAGCGGCAACAGTCGCATGCCCTCCAGCGGCACCGGGATCTCAAAATTCTGGCCCTGGTAGCGCGCATCGATGACGGCCGTCAGGCGCTGGGCGGAATCGCCCACGCCTTCGCCCGCCAGCCACGCCCGAGCCTTGCCGGCCAAGCTGTCCAGCGCCTGCTGCACCGCCTGCCAGCCCGCGTCGTTGGCGCTGGCCATCAGCGTCTGGACGAAGTCCATGGAAATGTCCGACAGAAGAATGCCGCGCGCACACATGGTGCCGGGCTCCTGCGGGATCAACAGGGTGCCGATGCCACAGTCGCGCGCCAGCTCGGCCGCGTGCAGGCCGCCGGCGCCGCCAAAGGCGCACAGCGCAAACTTGCGGATGTCGTGGCCACGCTCGGTCGACACCGCGCGCACCGCCCGGGCCATGTTCGAGTTGGCGATGCGCAGGATGCCGTAGGCCGCCTCTTCCAGGCTGATGCCCAGCGGGCCGGCCACTTGTTCCTGAAGCGCGGCGCGCGCGCGTTCGGCATGCACGGCCATCCGGCCCTCAAGCAGCGCCACGGGATTCAGGCGCCCCAGCACGACGTGCGCATCCGTCAGCGTGACCGCCGTGCCCCCGCGGTTGTAGGCAATCGGCCCGGGCACGGCCCCGGCGCTTTGCGGGCCCACCTTCAGCGCGCCCGCATCGTCGATGCGCGCGATGCTGCCGCCGCCGGCGCCGATGACATGCACGTCGACCATCAATGTCTTCACCGGATAGTCCGCCACCAGGCGGCTGGAGGTGAACAGCGGCTGCAATTCGGCCACCAGCGACACGTCGGTGCTGGTGCCGCCTACGTCGAACGTGATCAGGTTGTGAAAACCGGCCGCCCGTCCAAGCTCGGCCGCGCCGATCACACCGGCGGCGGGCCCGGACACGCAGGTCCGCACCGGCGCGGTCAGCACCGATTCCACCGACATCAAACCGCCGTTGGAATGCACTGTCGTCGGAGCCACTTTCACACCCATGCCTTGCACCGAGTCGACCAGGTTGCGCATGTAGGCGGCCATGCGCGGGCCAACGTAGGCGTTCAGCGCCGTGGTCGACATGCGCTCGTACTCCCGAAACTCCGGCAGGATTTCGCTGGATACGCTGAGGTACACGCCCGGCAGGTGTTCGGCCAGAATCTCACGCGTGCGGCGCTCGTGGGCATCATTGCGGTAGCTGTGCATGAAGCAGATGGCGACCGCTTCCACTTGCGCGGCGGCGAGCTGGCGCGCAACCGAGACAACCTCGTCCTCGTCCAGCGCCTGTAGCACGCTGCCGTCGGCGGCCATGCGCTCGCCGATTTCGAAGCGCCACTCGCGCGGCGCCAGCGGCTCGGGTTTGATGACGTTGTAGTCATACAGGTGCGGACGGGTCTGCCGGCCGATCTCCAGCACGTCGCGAAAGCCGCGCGTAGTCACCAGCGCGCAGCGCGAGCCTCGGCGTTCGATCACCATATTGGTGGCCACGGTCGTGCCGTGACCCACATGCGCCAGCTCGTCGCCCGAGATCCCGTGTTCGCGCATCAGGTGCGCCAGGCCGGTCTGGATGGCCTCGGACGGGTCATGCGGCGTCGAGGGCACCTTGAAGTACGAGAGCTCGCCGCTATGCTCGGCCAACAGGGTGAAATCAGTGAAGGTTCCGCCCACGTCGAAGCCGACGCGGAAACGGCGCTCGCCGGGAAGGGATGCAGTCTGGGGCAACGCTGGTCTCCAGGAAGCCGGCGCGGACGCGCGCCGATGCTAGGGTGACCCGAATCTTATCGACGCTGCGTCATTCCTTCTAATCAAAGATTTGCATTGATAATCATCACATCGGTGAATGACGTCGGATCAGTAAGCGTGCGACTCGGCGCCCTGCGCCGGATCGAACAACATCCCTTGCGCCTTGCATACCTTCAGGATTTCTTCGCGCAGCCAGCGGTGCGAAGGCAGGTTGTCGGAACGCTCGTGCCAGATCAGGTTGACCGTGCGCGGAATGAACGGGAAGGGCGCTTCGATGGCTTCAAGCTGGTGGCTGTGCGGGCTGTTGCGCACGGCGTTGACCGGCACTACGCAGATCAGGTCGGTCTCGGCGAGCAGGCGCGGGGCCAGCGCGAATTGATTGATTGTCAGCACCGCATTGCGCTTGTAGCCATGGGCGGCCAGTTCGTGGTCAACCAGCGCCGAGGTGCCCAGCAAGCTGACGACCAGATGGCGGGCGCGCAGGAAGTCGTCCAGCGTGAAACGTGGCAAGGACAACAGCGGGTGTCCCTTGCGCATCGCGCACACATAGGTCAGCGTCTCAAGGGGCAGGGTACGCAGCGACGAGCCGAAGTTCGAGTACACGCCGGCGGCCATATCGACTTCGCCCTTGTCCAGCAGCGTGGCGGTGTTGTCCAGCGAATAGGGGTGCAGGTGAATGCGGATGTTTGGCGCCACCATCTGTTGTTCAACGAACAGCGGCCGGATGACCTGATCGGCCACGTAATCGGACATGGCCAGCCGAAACACCGCCTCGGAACTTGCAGGGTCGAATTCGTTGCGCTCCAGGGTCTCGGCGATGCGGGCGAGCGCGTCCCGTATGGGAGGCCACAGCAATTCGGCGCGCTGCGTAGGCAGCACGCCGCCCTGCACCTTGATGAACAACGGGTCTTTCAATGTCAGGCGCAGCCGGTTGATGGCGTTGCTTACCGCCGGCTGCGTCATGTGCAAGGCGAACGCCGCCCGCGTGACGTTGCGCTCGGTCATGACGGCGTCGAAAATGCGCAGCAGGTTCAGGTCGATGGCGTCGAGCACGGTATCCCCACATCGTTATCAGTAATGTTGATGACGTTTTATTTTAATTGTTGATTGGTCATATAACACCGTACCGCTTAACCTTGCCCGAGTTCCTGCGCAGTTCACATGCAACTTGGGTAATCAATCGATGATAAAGAACCTGAAGTTTCTGACCGCCGCCTGTGTGGCAGCCCTGGCTGCCTCGTTTCCGGCCGCTGCGGACAACTATCCCAGCAAGCCCATCACCATCATCCTGCCGTATGCCACGGGCGGTTCCGCCGACATGCTGGCGCGTTTTGCCGCCCAGGCCATCCAAAGCGAGCTGGGGCAGCCCGTCATCGTTGAAGCCAAGCCGGGTGCCGGCGGCGTGCTGGGCACCGAGCATGTGGCCAGGGCAGAGCCCGACGGCTACACATTGGCCCTGACCGCCAGCGGCACGATGGCAGTCAACCCCTACGTCTACAAGCTGCGCTACAAGCCCCTGGAAGATTTCAAGCAGATCACGGTGCTGGTGGACCTGCCTTTCGTCGTGGTGACGAACAACGCGTTTCCCGCGAAGACGCTCCAGGAATTTATCGATTACGGCCGTCGCAATCCCAACAAGATCACGTTCGGAAATGCCGGCCTGGGCACCCAGCAGCATCTGACACAGCTGATGTTCGCCCGCGCGGCGGGCATCCAGATCAACATCGTGCCCTACAAGGGAAGCAGCCCGGCGATGAACGACCTGCTGGGCGGCCACATCGACGCGGTCCTGGACAATACCGGCGTGCAGACCCCGTTCATCAAGGCCGGCAAGGTGCGGCCGCTGTTCGTCACGAACCCCGAGCGCGTAGCGGCGCTGCCTGACGTGCCTACCGCGCCGGAAGCCGGGATGCCGGGCTTTTCCGCCGTGGCCTGGTTCGGCCTGGCGGCGCCCAAGGGCACCCCGGACGCCATCGTTGAAAAGATTCAGGCCGCGATCGCGCGGGAGTTCGCCAAGCCCGAGATGAAGCAGCGCCTTTTGGACCTGGCCATGATCCCTCGCGCTTCCACGCCCGCCGATACCAGCCAACGCGTCAAGGCGGACCTGGAGGCATTCGGCAAGATTGCCAAGGAAGTGGATTTAAAGCCGATGTGAGTTCAGCGCGCAATGCGCGCGCGGGCGCATTGAGGTGCGGATCAGTAACCCAAAGCCGCGTCCGCGCAACCGCGAGCAAAGGGGGCAAGGATCAGGCCGCGGTGTCGGGCCCATGCGACCCATGCGGCCTATGCGACCCATGCGATCCATGCGGCCCATTCGACCCGTGCGGATAGGCCCCTCTTACGCGCATCCAGATGAACAGGCCGGCCAGCAGCATGAGACAGCCTCCCGCAATGAAAACGCCCTCGATGCCTGTCAGGCTGAACATTGCACCGCCTGCCGCGGCGCCCATGGCGATGGAGGACTGCACCGACGCTACGACCATCCCGCCGGCACTTTCAGCCTGATCCGGCACGGCGCGCGCGACCCAGTTTGACCATGCAACCGGCACGCCACCGAACGCGAGGCCCCATGCCGCAACCAGCGTTGCCTGCCCCGATATGGACGCAGGAAAAAGCGCCATCGCCAAGGCACTGCAACCGACCAGGGCCGGCATGAGGGCCAAGGTCACAGATAAGCTGCGCTGCATTAGCCAGCCTGCGAGCATGGTGCCTACGAAATTCGCAACGCCAAAGCCAAGTAGCATCAGCGCCAGGCCGTTCGTTCCCACGCCGGTAGTGCTTTCCACGAACGGCCGGATATAGGTGAAGAGGGCGAAATGGCCCGTATGCGCCAGAATGCAGCCGAACATGCCTAGCGCGATTCCGGGCCGCAACAGAACGTCCAAAATCGTTCTGAGCCGGGCGGGACGGCGCGGCGCCATCCTCGGTAACGTGAACCATTGGAATGCCAGGGTCAATACCCCCACCGCCGCGGCGGCGAGAAAAGCGCTGCGCCATCCAAACCGGCCACCAAGATAGCTACCCAACGGTACGGCGACCACGGTCCCCACGGCAATGCCGCTGAAGATGATGGATAACGCACGCGGCAAGAGTGCCGTCGGTACCAATCGCATGGCGACAGCCGCCGCCATGCTCCAGAACCCTCCTAAGGCGACGCCAAGCAGAACGCGCATCAAAAGCAGCACCCACATGTCCGAGGACGCCGCGACCAGCAGGTTAGACACGATCATTAAAGTGGAAAAGCCCAGCAGCACGGTACGGCGATCCAGGCTGCGGGTAAGACCAGGCACGAGCAAGCCCGCGAAAAGCGCCACTACCGCAGTGACCGTCACAGCCTGTCCCGCCATAGCCTCCGATACGTGCAGAGCGGCTGCCATGGGCGTCAGGAGGCTTGCCGGCAGATACTCCGCGGTCAAAAGGCCGAATACACCCATCGCCAGCGAGAACACCGCTGTCCATGCGGCTGACACCGGCTCAATGTCCACCGGGCTGGCTGCCCCTTCGGGGTTGGAAACATCAACAACACGACGCATTGCATTCATCCTAGAAAATCAGTGAGTGCAGTCTAGGACTTGTACTTGGGATGATCTATGATGCTGCGTACTGAGTTTTTGATAGAAAATCCGATGTTGACCTCGCAGGATTACGCCCTTCCTCCGCACTTGATCAGTGAGCTGCTTGCCGGAATGCGTCTGCGCGGGGTGCGTTACCGGCGCGTGCAGACAGGGCCTAGTTTTGGACTGAGCGTTGACGCGATGGCCGGCCACGGTTTCTTCTATTACCTGGCGGTTGGCTCGGCCGTACTACGTACCGCCGAGGGCGGCTTGCAGGAATTGAGTGCCGGCAATGCGGTGTTTCTGCCTCATGGGCAAGCTCATCAATGGCTTTCCGCCGAAGGCGCGGACTTGCAGGATATCGATACGCTGGAAGCCGCCTTGATCGGCAATTCCGTCACCGACGTGGATGCGTGTCCCAGTACCAGCAGCGTACCCAGCGCAATCTTCTTTTATGGTTGCATGGAGTTCGACCTTGGCGGCATGCGGGCCTTGGGGCAACTGATGCCGGATGTCATGTGCGTGAACGCCGACAGCGACCGCTTTCCCGGCATGGTCCCAATCCTGTCCGCGATGAAAGGCGAGATCTGTTCCAGACGCGTGGGGTTCGCGGACATTCTGGCGCGACTCGCCGAAGTGGTCGCCGCGATGATTGTCCGGGGATGGATCGAGTGCGGTTGCGACAATGCCTCCGGCCTGGCCGCAGCGTTGCGGGATCCACGGCTTGCGCGGGCCATCCTTGCCTTGCATCGCCAGCCCGCCCGGGATTGGAAATTGGCTGAGTTGGCGGGCGAGTGCAATATTTCTCGTTCTGTTTTTGCCGAGCGATTTCATGCCACGGTCGGAACGCCACCGTTGCGCTATGCCAACGAGTTGAAGATGCGTCTTGCCAGGCAATGGCTGACGCACGACAGGCTGCCAATCGACACGGTAGCCGAGCGCCTGGGCTATACGTCGCAGGCAGCATTCAGCCGTGCGTTCAAGCGTGTTACCGGTCTGCCCCCGGGCGCAAGCCGAGACGCGCGCTGAACTTCCATGAACTTCCCCCGAGGCGGGGGCGCGGTGTCCTGCCCGGCGCGGCCCGGCAGCCTGTCCGCCTTGCCGGCACGACGCCAGAGTCCCTGTCACCGAGATTTGCAGTGCCCATCCAAGTGCGCTTGCAGTGCGGCGGCGCTATCCCTGGCAAAGACACCGGCCAGATATCCGTCCGGCCTGACCAGTGCGGCGGCGCCCTTGGCCAGACCGTAGAAGCGGGCGAACTGGTCCAGAGAATCTTCCATTTCCAAGCCGGGTCCGATGCCGTGGATGTGCAAGCCGGCGCGCGGCGGAAAGGCCGAGGGCCCGTTGACCAGCAAGGTCCAGTGCGTGCCCTTGAACAGCTTGAACAGACGCGTTGGGCTGCCGCCCGCGCCGCGCACAACGGCATCGGGCGCGCGACTGCCCGGCTCAAGTCGGCTGTCGGCTAGCAACGGAAGCGAAAGCGGCGACGTTGGATAACCGATGTCCAGCTGCTGCACTTCACGGGTCCGCCTGTTGTCCCCGGTCTTGAAACCCGCAAGCAGCCGTGTGGACAGGCCAAGCACGTCCGCCGCCACGGGACGGCGTTCGGCTTCGTAGGTTTCCAGCAGCGCCTCGGGCGCGCCGGCGATCACGGCCGCCAGCTTCCAGCCCAGGTTGTAGGCGTCTTGCACGCTGGTGTTCAAGCCTTGCCCGCCGGTGGGCGGATGGACATGCGCCGCATCGCCGACGAGGAACACGGGGCCATCCCGGTAATGATCTGCCAGCCTGGCATTCATGTTGTAGGTCGAAGACCAGGCAACGGAATGGACGGTGATGTCCGTGCGCGCGGTGTGCAGGGCAACGCGTTTTGTCAGCGCGGCAGCGGACAGATCGACCTCGCCCTCAAGAGGGACCGGGGCCTGGATCTGGAACAGGTCGGTGCCTGCAAGCGGGCAGATGGCCAGGGGGCCCGCGCCATTACCGTTGAACTGGTGCCACCTATCGCGCGACAAGCCTTCCAGCACGACATCGGCCACGATGGCGCGCACCCCTAACGTCTTGCCCGGAAAGCCGATGCCCAGGTGGCTGCGTACCGCGCTGCGCCCGCCGTCGGCGCCCACCAGATAGCGGGCGTGTAGCCTCTGTTGCCCGTCCGGGGTGGCCAGCACGGCTTCGATGCCGTCGGCGTTGACCTCCATCCCGACCAGCTCGACACCAAACTCGGGCGCATGGCCCAGTTCCACCAGCCGCTCTCGCATGATCGCTTCGGTCTTGAACTGCGGAACCATCAACGGAAGCGGATAGGGCTCGGCGGGCGTAGGATCGGCAACCGTTGTCACTGCCTGGTCCACATGGCTGCCGTCGGCCGAGTATTTGCGAATCGTGGGGTAGATGCCACCGGCGGCCATGGCCCGGTCCAGGACGCCCAAGTCTTCAAAGACCTCCTGGGTGCGCGGTTGAATGCCCTTGCCGCGCGAGCCTGGAAACGGGGAAGGCAGTTTTTCGATAAGGGCAAAGCGCACGCCGCGCCGCGCCAGTTCTATTGCCAAGGTCAGGCCGGAAGCGCCGGCACCGCAGATCAGGACGTCAACGGGGTTACGCATGTCGCTCTCCAAGTATGTGTAATATGCACACATTAAGAGGACAGTCTATGGTCACCAAAAAGAAAGTGCAAGATACACATATCTCGGCGCAGCTGAAGGATTTGCATCGGTCCTTGATCACGATCGTGAGCGTGATGAACCGCCCCAGGAACGACGAACGGCTGATCGCGGAAGCCGGCGTGCAGCTGGACCAGGCGCTGTTTCGCCTCTTGGTGGTGATTGAACGGGTGGGACCGATCGGCGTGGTGGATCTGGCGGACCGCCTTGGCAGGGACTACACGACGATTAGCCGCCAGGTCGCCAAGCTGGAACGCATGGGGATGGTGATTCGGCACGAGAACCCGGACGACCGCCGAATGCGCGAAACGGTAGTGTCATCCGAGGGCAAGGCCGTGACCGACAAGCTTGATCAGGCGCGCGAGCGTCTGGCACGGGACATCTTTCAGGACTGGGCGGCCGAAGACATCACGGACTTGGTGCGTCTGATGCGCAAGTTCGCAGAGGCGCTGGAACGGGGTACAGAGGGTTGAGGTGGCGAGCAGTTAAGGCATGAAGGGCGTCATGCGTCCCCCACGCCACGCCACATCACGTCAGATTCAACCCGCCATCCGACAGCAGAATTTCCCCAGTCAGATAGTTCGACTCAATCAGCATCGACACCGCCTGCGCAATATCCTCCGGCTGCGCGGCGCGTTGCATCGGTGCGCGTTCGCGCCATAACTGCTGGGCTGCGGTCCAGTCGGCGGTCAAGGGCGTATCGACCAAGCCCGGCGCGATCGCGTTCACGCGTATATCCGGGGCGAGCGAGACCGCCAGCAAGCGCGTGACGTGGTTTAGCGCCGCTTTCGTTGCGGCGTAGGGGATAGACGCGCCTTTGGGACGAACGCCTGCATGCGAGCTGACGTTGACCACGCAGGCCGGTGTGCCGGTTGCGGCGGACGCGCGCAGTGCGGCCTCGGCCAGCGCGATGATACGGAACGGCGCGATGACATTGACTTCGTGCAACTCGCGCCAGATGTCGGGGGTTGCTGCTGCCATATCCGCATGCGGCACCACGTGGCTGATGCCCGCGTTGTTCACGACGACATCCAGGCGGCCCCATTGCGCCACGGCTTCATGCACCAGGCGAATCCGGTCCGCGTCTTGGGCAAGATCGGCTTGCACATAAGCCGCCAAACCCAGTTCGCGCGCCATGGAGATGCCAACGTCCACCGAGCTGCGCGAGTGCAGAACGACGGCGTAGCCGTCTTTGGACAGCCGGCGCGCAATGGCGGCGCCGATGCCTGACGTTGAGCCGGTGACAAGAGCAACACGTTGTGCGGTGGGCATAGAGAAGTCAAACGAAAGGGAGGACTGGAGTTTACATACCACTGCGGTGGCTTACGCCGGGACTGCGCTATCGGCTATGCCGAGCTCACGGCCACCCTGGTCCTCACGCAGCCACTGCATTACTGCCGATGGCTGAAAAACTGCCACGCTGCCGCGCCCGCGATCAACCAGATGACCACTATCAACGTGGCTCCGACCCAACTGCTTGGTTTCGCCTTCTTTGCCAGTAACCACGCTTCTGCCTGGCTTCTGCATTCCAACAACACGTCGGTCGGCAATAGCTTGATGCTTAACCAAATGAAGGCGGGCAGTAATAAAAGATCATCGACATACCCCAGCACCGGGATGAAGTCGGGTATCAGGTCGATAGGGCTTAGCGCATAGGCCACGACAAACAGCGCCAGTGCCTTCGCATACCAGGGGGTGCGGGGATGCTTGCCGGCAAACCAGAGCGTGATGCCGTCTCGTCGAATCCGCTTGGCCCAGATCTTCAGGCGATCAGTCACGTTCATAAGGCGGGTTTGAATTGCGTTGAAATGGGCGTCGGGGTTGTCCCCGTTTTCGATAGTGCGCACAGCGCGTACGATCACGAAACTACAGCGCTAAGACGGCGTCCCCGCGCGGGAATGCCGTCAAATTTACGATCATTTTTAAACCAGCATGAAACAGTCACCCTCAGACTTTCCCGAACAAGACCGCTATCGGCTCCTGGTGGATGCCGTAATGGACTACGCGATATATCTCCTGGACGCAAAGGGGCGGGTCAGCAGTTGGAACCCTGGCGCCGAGCGTTTCAAGGGCTATATAGAAGAGGAAATCATCGGTCAGCATTTCTCCGTCTTTTACACCGAAGAAGACCGCGCCGCCGGGGTGCCCGAACGGGCGCTGGAGACGGCTAGAAAAGAAGGACGTTTCGAGGCGGAAGGCTGGCGCGTACGAAAAGACAGGACTCGCTTCTGGTGCAGCGTTGTCATCGACCCGGTTCATGATGACAATGGCCGGCACGTGGGCTATGCGAAGATCACGCGCGACGTTACCGAGCAGAAGAGACATCGGGAAGAACTTCAAGCCGCCCGCGATGCCATGCATCACGCGCATCGCATGGAGGCAATTGGGCGTCTGACCGGCGGCGTTGCGCACGACTTCAATAACTTCTTGACCGCGATCCGGTTCTCGGCCGAATTCCTGAAAAGATCGCGCGAGATGCCCGCATCCCTGATGCGTTATGTCGGGATCATTTCCGACACGACCGAGAAGGCCGCGCAACTCACGCGCCAACTCTTGGCATACGGAAAAAAGCAGCCGCTCAAACCGCACGTGTTTGACGTGCGTGACAGCTTGTCATCGCTTCGGCAGTTGGTTGAAGCGTCTGTAGGGTCGTCCATCGCCTTGTCCTACGAGATAGGCCCGGGAAACACCACCGTCTATGCCGACCCGGCACAGTTTGAATCGGCGCTGTTGAATCTGGTGATCAACGCGCGAGACGCGATGGCCGCGGGCGGTCGTCTGACTATTTCCGTGTGCGAGGCAGATCGGGGGCCGGCGCCGGGCCGAAGTCCGAATGCAAACGCGGAACACGCAACACACGCTACACACGCCCCACACGCGGCGCACGTTGCAGTGGCGGTCAAGGACACTGGCATCGGAATCGATGACGAGGTCGCTAAACATATATTCGAACCGTTTTTCTCGACCAAAGGCCAACACGAGAATTCGGGTCTGGGCCTTAGCCAGGTACAGGGGTTTGTGCAGCAGTCCGGCGGCGATGTCGAGGTCCGCAGCCGCGTGGGGCAGGGGACCACGTTTACGCTTTATCTGCCGGCCGTCGAGCCCACTGCAAAAACCGAATACGACAGCCATCAGCAGTGCCACGACCCGCAGGTTCGGAATCGGATCTTGCTGGTCGAAGACAACCGCATGGTGGGCGAGGTGGTGCACAGGATGTTGAAGGACATGGGTCAGGACGCGACCTGGGTCCTTGATGCGGAAGCCGCGCTGTCGCACCTGGCGCAGCACGGGGCCTCCTGTGATATCGCGATTCTGGACGTGGTCCTTCCTGGAATGAACGGCGTTGAGCTGGGGCGCCGTGTTCGAGAGCAATGGCCCGATATACGGATCGTGCTTGCCAGCGGATACAGCGACGCCATCTGCGGGCAAGCGGTCGCCCCGTTTCCCGTCATGCAAAAGCCGTACTCAATCGAAACGCTGACGCGCGTCCTGCATGCGAAAGACCTTGATAGCGTAGGACGTGCCGACGCAAGAAGCGTTATCTTGCCAAGCGGTTCCTGATGCGCCGCGCCTTTTTTACGGGCGCCAGCGCATCGGCCGTCGCGTCCATTGCGCCAAGGGTCAATGGCTAGAACGTCATTCTGAATCCCGCGGTGGCGGTGACGATGTAGCTGCCCGAGAAATCCGCGTCGGCGTCTAGCTGGCCGTAGATGGCATAGCGGTCGCCCCAACCGTAATTTGCGCCGGCTCCCAGGCCGCCCCAGGTTCGCGCCATGCGGCTGGTCGCGGGCACGCCGGCCACGCCCACACGGGTGCCGTCCAGGAATTCGTGTTTTACGTTGACGATGCCATAGACGCTGGATTCCCGATTCACGCCGCCCGTTTGCCAATTGCTTTGGTAGTCCAGTGCGATACCAAGGCGGGCGAGCAGGCTGTCGCCCTTTTCGCTTTCAACGCGCGCGCCGAACTTGTCGTTGAAGCGATTGAAGCGAGTCGATGCGTAGGTCAACTGTGCCTGCGGGACCAGGGCCAGTCGTTCGTTCAAACCGAATGCCTTGCCCGCTTCCACACCCAGCCCGTAGCTGTTCGCCTGGCTGCCCCCCTTGAGCTTGCCGGCCAGCCGTGAATTCAAATCGCTGTCGAACCAGGTGGCCTGGGCCTGGGCGTCGATATACAGGCCGTCCTTGCCGTACCACGTCAACGTGGGTGTCAGTCCATAGGCGGTGGTGTCGATCGTGCCGTTGCCAACCGCCGAGGACACATGCGTGTCGGCCTTGCCGTAGTTAAAGGCGATGCCGCCCACCAAACGGGCGCCCTGATCCTGGCCGGCCAGGATACGGTCGACACCGAACTGCGCCTTCCAGCTGTCGATATCCTGGCGTGCGTTCGTGGTGGACGTGGAAGGCTTGAGTCTGCTGGTGGTGCTTTCCACGCGGCTCCATACGCCGTTGCGACCCACGTCCGCCGAGTCGTAAAGGCGATTGCCGACCCGTTGGCGCAGCGTAGGCATCCGGCTCAAATTAAGCAGCGTGTTGGCATAGGCTTCATAGACGGGCACGCCGGGCTGATAAAGCAGCGGAGGCGCAATGCCCGGCGATCCGCCGCCGACCGGAGGCGTGCCGGGGGCGGTGGCGGGTGTGCCGGGGCCGATGGGGGGAATTGCGGGATCGCTCAGCGACGACCGCAGATACCACCCGCCGTCGCCGGCGTCCTGTTGCAGCACATAGCCATAGGCGCCGGCCACCAGGGCAGGGCGTCCCTGAATGACGTAGTCGCCATTAGCCAGGTTGAACTGCCCCGCCGAGATGCCATTGACCTGCACCACCTGTATGCCTCGTTGAGTTGCCGCGCCAGTGCCTCCCATGTTCTGCACGGTGACCGGTGTCGCGCCCGCCGTGTCGCCGGTGATCACCAGCTTGTCGGTTGGCGAGCTATCGCCACCAAGCTGCGTGCGCACCTCCAGGTTGCCGCCCTGCGCCGTGTAGTTGCCGGCGATGGTCAGGACGCCGAAGCCGCTGCGCGGCCCCGGGGCGATGGTGCCCTGGTTGGTCGTCGCGCCCACGCGTCCCGTGCCGGTCAGCCGCGCCGCCGTCAGCACGTTCACCGGGCCGCCCAGCACACCATCGACTTGCAGCGTGCCGGCCCGGACGTCGGTGGTGCCTGTGAAGGCGCTGCTATCGCCCGACAACGTAAGCCTGCCGGCGCCCAGCTTGTTCAGGCTGGACGTTCCGGAGAACGCGGTCATCACGCCCACCTGGTAGCCGTTGGTGTCGAAAGAGGCGCCTTCGATTCCGATTGCCTGCGTCAGGAATCCATTCAGGAAGTTGGCCTTGTCACGCCGCGCGCGCAGGACGCCGCCATCCAGGTTGAACGTGGCGCTGCCCGCACCCTTGACGACCGAGCCGGTTTCAAGCACGCCGCGGCCGCTGGCATCGCCGATGAGGTTCAGCGTACCGGTGGCGGTGCCCGCGACGGTCAGCCACGTATCGCTGGCGGCGACGGCCAGACCGCCCTTTTCGATGGTCAGTGTTCCTGTGCCTGCCGAACCGATTTCGATACGGTCGCTTGCGGTCAGCGTCGAGATATTGGCCGTTGTGCTGGATACGGTCACGGTTCCGACGCCGCTCGCGCCCGTGCCGATGTAAACCGTTGCGGCGGCGCCGGGGGAAGACGAACCGACGGTGCGCACGGTCGCGCCCTCAAGAACGCGTAGCTCGCCAACGCTGTCCAGCCCCACATAGATATTGTTGGAAGGGTCCCAGACGGATGTCGGCCCCGATACCGTCACGCTGCCCTCGCTACCGGCGATCCAGCTGATCACCCCTTGGCCGCTATGCACGGCGCCGCCATTGTCGATACGCAAGGTGCCTTTGCCGGACGCGCCGATCAGGAGCGGGCTGCTTGCGGGAATGTCCCACGTCGAACCCGGCCCGGACACCAGCACATTGCCCACGCTGCCGTTTTGCCCGCCGATAGTGCCTGAAAGGCTTTGCGCGGTGCCCCCGTTCAGAATGTTCAATGTGCCATTGCTGCCGGAATCCGAGCCGATGTATACGTCACCCAGGCTGGTCCAGGTGGATGCAGCGCCACTGCCGTCCCGGCCTGTCACGGTCAGGGTACCCACGCCACCGTTGACGTTGCCAATAAAGGCCCAATCGTTCAGCACGGAGCCGCCATCGCTGATGGCCAACGTTCCGGCAAGGGCATCGCCAACAAATAGATCACCTCCGACGACCCAGTTCGGCGTCTGGACCGTGCCGGGTTGCACATCGCCGGTGCCGGATACCGATTGAGCGTAGGCGGGGGTCCCGAAGGTGGACGCGCACGCGACCAGGACGATCCATTTTCCGCGTGCGGTGCCATTGCATTTCTTGTCGACCAAGATGACTCCTTCAGGTGGGTACGAATGACACGCTGTGGCAACGGCAAGCGGGCCGCTGGACTTAATAGGTATTTACCCACCCAAATACGGGTGCGATGCGAAGGCCCAGGCCGTCGGCAAAAACAAAGAGGCCGACGCAGGTATGCGTCGGCCTCTTCATCCCGTTGTCGGGGACTTACGGCGTCACAATGTTGAACCAGAATTCAAAGTCGTCCAGCGACCCGAACACATCGTTCAGCTTCGCCTGATCGCCCGTAACCTTGACGTCGCCCTTGGCAAGCGCGTCCTTCAGCGTGGTCTGCTTGAGCATGATGTCGTTCAGCGTATTGCGGGTCAGCGACACGCTGGCGCTGGGTTCCTTGGCCAGCTTGCCTTCGGTGTGGTTCAGCACGCTATTGACCATCTCAAGCGTGTACTGCTGCTTGGTGTCGGTGAAGTCCACATTCAGCACGACATGTTTGCCGTCGGCTTTTTCACGATTCAAGCGGACCGCGAAATAGTCGAACAACATGTCCAGCGTCATGGCGCGCACGGTGTCGGGGCTGGCGGTGTCGGGCACGGGCAGCTTCTTCACGCCTTCGCGCAATTCCTTGGCGCCGGTCAGATAAAAATTGCGCCACGGGCCGCTTTCCGCCTGGTATCCCATCTGTTCCAACGCGTCGGCTTGCAGGTCGCGTGCCGCCTGGTTTTTCGGGTCGGCAAACACCGCGTAGTTCACCACCTCGGCCACCCAGCGGTAGTCGCCCTTGGCGTAATACTCGCGGGCCTTCTTCAGCAGCGCGTCCGTGCCGCCCATCATGTCGACATAGCGCTTTGCGCCTTCTTCGATGGGTAGCGTGTGCAACGTGGCGGGGTTGCCGTTGAACCAGCCCAGGTACAGCACGTAGGTGGCGCGCACGTTGTGGTTCAACGAGCCGTAATAGCCCCGGTTGGAGAACTTATCGGCGATAGCCTTGGGCAGCTTGACCTGTTCGGCAATTTCTTCCTTGTTGTAGCCCATGTTGGCCAGCCGCAAGGTCTCGTCGTTGATGTACCGGTACATGTCGCGCTGCGTGGCCAACTGTTCCTGCACGTCTTTCTTGCCCCACACCGGCCAGTGATGCATGGCGTACATGACTTCCACGTCGTCGCCCCACATGGCCAAGGCTTCGTTCAAATACTTGGACCACGCCAGCGGGTCACGAATCTTGGCGCCGCGCAGCGAATACGTGTTGTGCAGGGTGTGGGTGGAATCCTCTGCCGTATTCAGCGCCTTTTTTTCCTTGATGTAATACAGCATTTCGGCGGGCGCCTCGCTGCCCGGCGCGTACAGGAACTGATACGTCAGGCCGTCGATGGTGCGCGTTTCGCCCGTCTTTTCAATGATGTCGGTGGGAGGAATCAAGGTCACCGTACCCGCCGACGTGGTGGTGCCCAGGCCGGCGCCCACCTGGCCCGTTGTGCTGGGCGGCAGCAGGTTGCCATACATGTAGCTGGCGCGCCGGCTCATGGCGGTGCCGGCCATCACGTTCTCGGCCACGGCATGTTCCAGAAAGCCCAGCGGGGCATAGATCTTGACCTTGCCGGCCTTCACGTCGGCTTCATCCACAACGCCGCGCACGCCGCCATAGTGGTCGACGTGGCTGTGGGTGTAGATCACCGCGACCACGGGTTTTTTCGGGCGATGCTGGTAATACAGATCAAGTGCCGCCTTGGCCGTCTCGGTGGAAATCAGCGGGTCCATGATCGTCAGGCCGTCTTTGCCTTCGACGATCGTCATGTTGGACAAGTCCAGGTTGCGCACCTGATAGATGCCGTCCGTCACCTGGAACAACCCCGAAATGTTCAGCAGCTGCGATTGCCTCCACAGGCTGGGGTTGACGGTATCGGGCGCGTCGGAGCCTTCCTTGATGAAGTTGTACTTGGTCGGGTCCCACACCACATTGCCCTGGGCGCCTTTGATCATGGCCTGGGGCAGCGGGGCGATGAAGCCCTTGTGCGCCAGTTCAAAAGACGTCTTGTCCGAAAACGGCAGCGCTTTCAGAAGCGCGGCATTGGCTTGTTTGGTGGCGTCTTCGGCGGGTTTTGGCGCCTGTTGTGTCCAGGCAGACGTGGAGGTGGCAAGAAATAATGTCGTCAACGCGGCTGAAGCCAGGCGACTGCCCTTCATTTGCTTCTTTGGGGGGTAATGGGCCGACGACGGGGCATTCGCAGTGCTAGTGAGCTTCATGATGACGACATCTCCATACATTCAAATGGGCGAACCGGCGTACAACACGGGGTTCTGTCAGGCAACAAGGTCACGCAACTTCGTAAGGCAGCGATCTAGCCTACACAAAAAACAGTAAGGAAAAAACTAAATTCTCATTTCCCGCGCGACCCGGCCACGCATAGCAACGCCTTGCAATTGCGGCGTCGTGCGTGCGATATTCACGCGAAGCCTCGGGCAGTATTTGGGCGATTCATTTTTACTCGCAGGGCCGAACGTTGCTGTAATCAACGACGCGTTTCACGGGTCGACGCCGCAGTCAGTGTTTTACGGGAGTCGGAATGGATCGGCAGCCAATGGATCAGCGCAAAACGGATCAGGGCGGAATGGATCAGCGGAAGGCGGCCGGCGCGCTTGATCGGTTTTCCCTTGTGCGTGACGACTTCTTCTATCGCCTTCAACGCAGATTGGGCTTGATCCCCGCCAGCGGCGATGGCTTCATGAGGCGCGCCGTTGCCTATGCGTTGATCGCGTGGCTTCCCCTGGCGATCGCCGCTTGGCTCGCGGGCACCGCCATTGAACCGCTGGGAAATAATGAGCCCTTGCTTGGCCACATCGGCATCCATGTACGCTGCCTGGTTGCCATCCCGTTGCTGGTGCTGGCCGAGGGCATTGCGCAAAAATTGATTCCACTGGGCTTGCGTGAGTTCAAGCAGTCCGGGCTGGTTGACGGTGAACTGGCCGCCAGATTCGATCACGTGCTGCTGGGCGTGCTGAACCTGCGAAATAGAATTTCGCCCTGGATCGTCATTGCCGTGTTCGTCGCCACCTGGGTGACCGTGTTGTTTTTTTCGCCCGACGGCGACGAAATCCGCTGGGCGGATTCCGGCAGCCCCAGCCTGAATTTTGGCGTCTGGTGGCTGCTGCTGGTGACTCGGCCTATTTTCTCGATCTTGTTGCTGGCCTGGGTCTGGCGGCTGATGCTGCTGGGCTTGCTTCTGTACCGGATCGCGGCCCTGCCATTGAAGCTGGTTCCCAGCCATCCGGATCGCCTGGGTGGTCTGGGCTTTCTGACTCGGATTCCGGTGGTTTACGGCCCTTTTCTGCTGTCGGTCTCGGCGGTGGTGGCGGGTGTCTGGGCGCATCAGGTTCTTTATCACGGCGTGACGGTTCCTTCGCTTTACGGGCAGATCGCGGCGTTGCTGGTGGTGCTGACGGTCATCGGCCTTGCGCCGCTGCTGGTGTTCACGCCGTTGTTGCTACGCGTCAAAAGGCAGGCCCTTCTGGACTATGGCGCGTTTGTGACACGACACGGGCGGGCGGTTCACGAAAAGTGGATCGAGAAGAAAAATGTGCCTGACCATCCCATGCTGGACGCGCCTGAACTGGGCCCGGTGGCCGACGTGCAAGCCATATACCAGGCCGTCGCGTCGATGCGGGGCGCGATTATCAATAAGTCGGTCTTGATAAAGATTCTGGCGCCCGCGGCGTTGCCCATGTTGATGCTGATTTCGATGCAATGGCCGCTGAAAAGCACACTGACGAAATTGCTATTCACATTGCTGTAGTCATCGTGGGTTACCGAGCGATGCGCTCACTTTTTGTATCAATCATCTGGTGTTTTCCCTTTGGTGAAATTATCGACATCAGGCAAAAGATCGTGGAGTATTGAGTAATTCCGCACCCGCATTTCGTATCCATAGCAGTACGGAGGGCACGTGAAGCCGCAACTGAAAGTCGGATTGACAATAGCCGGTGTCCTCCTTGGCGCCAGTGCCCTGGGCGCCTATGTCGCGGGTGTAGGCGTCACGCCAAAGCCGGCGGCCGTGGTTGCCACGCTGGGTGACGGCAAGCAGGGGCCGGCCGGCATGGCCTGGATTCCACCCGCCCAATTCCTCATGGGCAACGACCACAAGCTGTCGCAGCCGAACGAGGTTCCTCCGCATAGCGTTCGGGTAAGCGGCTTCTGGATGGACGCCCATGACGTCACCAACGCGGAATTTCGCCGATTCGTCCAGGCCACCGGCTACGTGACGACGGCCGAGCAAAAGCCCAAATGGGAAGACCTGAAGGTCCAGCTGCCCCCTGGCACGCCCCGCCCGGATGACAGCCAGCTTGTGCCGGGCGCCATGGTGTTTGTGGGAACCGAGGCCGAAGTCTCGTTGCGTGATTACAGCCGCTGGTGGCGCTTCGTGCCCGGCGCCAGCTGGCGCCAACCGCAAGGCCCGGGCAGCAACATCGACGGCAAGGACGACCACCCGGTGGTCCAGGTGTCGTACGAGGACGCGCAGGCGTATGCCAAGTGGGCCGGCAAACGCCTGCCCACCGAGGCGGAATGGGAGTTCGCCGCGCGCGGCGGCCTGGAGCAGGCCACCTATGCCTGGGGCGACGAACTAAGTCCCAACGGCAAACCCATGGCCAACATCTGGGACACGCAGCAACAGCAGCCATTCCCGGTCGTCAAGGATGAAAAGATCCAGGTTGGCACGACGCCGGTGGGCTCGTTCCCGCCCAACGCATACGGCCTTTATGACATGGCGGGGAACGTCTGGCAGTGGACGGCCGACTGGTATCGGGCCGACGCATTCCGCATCCAGGCGCAATACCGGCAGCCACCGCAAGATCCCGCCGGACCCGCCGACAGCTTCGACCCCGACGACGGCAACGTCCCGGCCTCCGCGCCAAAGCGCGTCACGCGCGGCGGCTCTTTTCTGTGCAGCGATACGTACTGCATCAGCTACCGGGCCAGCGCGCGCCGTGGCAACGACCCCATGAACGGGATGTCGCACCTGGGCTTTCGCACGGTGATGTCCGTCGAACAATGGAAGCAGGCGCAAAGCCGACCGGGACAAGTCGCCAGCCGTTGAACCCTTGCCAGGGCAGTCCCGGCAAGCCGTACCCGTTTGCATTTGACGATAGGGACAAGCATGGCGCAGCGCGATGGAATTTTGGCGTTGGAAGCGGCGATTTCTCGGGAGGTCTTGGGGCAGGCAGCGGTAATACGCCAGATGTTGATCGCGTTGGTGGCCGACGGCCATGTGTTGCTTGAAAGCCTGCCCGGGCTGGCGAAGACGCGCATGGTCAAGGCCTTGGCCGCCCATCTGGCGGCGGACATGAGCCGCATCCAGTTCACGCCGGACTTGCTGCCGTCGGACATTACGGGTGCCGATGTGCTGCAACAGGACGCCGAAGGGCGCAATCACATCGCCTTCCAGGCCGGGCCGCTGTTCGGCAACCTTATCCTGGCCGACGAAATCAACCGCGCGCCGGCAAAGGTGCAATCCGCGCTGCTCGAAGCGATGGAAGAACGGCAGATCACCATCGGCGGCAACACGCGGAAAATGCCCGCGCTGTTCATGGTGCTGGCCACGCAAAATCCGATTGAGCAAGAGGGTACGTACCCGTTACCCGAGGCGCAGATGGACCGCTTTCTGATGAAGATCAAGCTGGACTATCCCGGCGCCGAGGATGAAATGGCGATGCTGGCACTGCTGCGCGGCACGCCGGGGGACATCGTTGAAAGCGAGGGCAGCGACACCGCCCGCATTTCCCAGGAAACGTTGTTCGTCTGCCGGGCAGAGGCGGCCGCGGTACACGTGCCCCCGGCGGTGGACCGATATACGGTGGACCTGGTGAACGCCACGCGGCGCCCGGCCGACTACGACGCGGATCTGGGCCGCTGGCTTCAAGTCGGCGCCAGCCCGCGCGGCGCCATTGCCCTGGACCGGGCCGCGCGCGTGCATGCGTGGCTGGAAAATGCCGACTTCAGTACGCCGGACGACGTGCGCGCGGTGGCCCACGCGGTGCTGCGCCATCGCTTGCATCTGTCGTACGACGCGGTGGCGGACGGGGTTACCGCTGACCACGCTATCGACCGCGTCCTGGACGTTGTTGCCGTGCCGGCATAAAGGTCGCCATGAACCCGGTCGCCATGAACCGCGCGCCCCATCCGGTCTATCCGCCCTTGTCCGAGCTGATCGCGCTTGAGGCGGCGGCAAGCGGATTGTCGTTCGGGGCTAACCAGCCGATCAGCAGCGTGCTTGCCGGCCCGCACGGGTCGCGGTTGCGGGGCAGGGGGCTGGATTTTGCCGAGCTGCGCCGCTACGTCGCCGGCGACGACTTGCGGCGCCTGGACCTGCGCGCATCGCTGCGCTACGGCAAACCCTTCGTACGCTCGTATTCCGAAGAGCGGGACCGCCCGGCGATCGTCGTTGTCGATCAACGCATGAGCATGTACTTCGGATCGGTGCGTGCCTTCAAGTGCGCCGTGGCGGCGCGGCTTGCGGCCATCGCGGCATGGATCGCCTATCGGGCGGGGGACCGTGTGGGCGGCCTGGTGTTCGACGACGCCGGGGTCAGGGCATTCAAACCCTTGCGCAGCCGAGACCGGGTTTGTGCATTGCTTGCCGAAGTCGCGCGGGCGAATGCCGACCTGTCCGCGTCGCGTCCCGATGCGCCCGCCACCGAAGGCTTGAACCGCGCGTTGCGCGGTGCGTTGCTGACCGCGCCGCACGATTGCCTGGTGTGCGTCATCAGTGATTTCGCCGGCGCCGACGAGCAGACGCTGCGCACGCTGCGCCTGCTGGCTGCGCACAATGACGTGCTGGCCATGCTGGTGTTCGACCCGATGGCGCAGCAGCTGCCACAGCGCGGACGGATGGTGGTTACGCAAGGCGAACTTCAGTTGGAAGTCGCGGTGGGCAGCCAGCGCCAACGCGAGCCGCTGGCGCATTTCTTCAGCGACCGGCTTCGTCAGGTAGCCGACCTGCTGCGCCGCAGCCGCGTGCCATTGCTGTCCATCGACACGGCGCAAGAAGAACTGCCGCAGCTGCGTCGCGAACTAGGCAAACAGGCCACGATGCAGGCCGAGCCGCCGCGACAAGGAGCGCCAGGATGAGCGACGCGCTGCCAGGCTTGGACCAGTTGCGCGAGCTGCCCTTGCCGGCAGCGGTGTCCTACTGGCCTCAGACGTGGGGATGGGCCGTGCTGGCCGTCTTGGCCCTGCTGGGCGGGGCATGGGCGGCAGCGGCTGTCTGGCGCGACCGTCGCCGCAATCTGTACCGCCGACAGGCGCTGCAAGCGCTGCGGCGGCTTGAGCAAGAGGCCGCGAACAATCCCTTGGCGGCGCGCGGCCTGCCTGCGCTGCTTAAGCGCACGGCGCTGGCCGCCCAGCCGCCGGCAGCGCGCGCCGCCGTGGCCTCGCTTGGCGGCGACGCCTGGCTGGCCTACCTGGAACGCGCCGTGCCGCGCGCGTTTCCCGAGGGCTCGCCGGAACTGATGCGCATATTGGCGTACGCGCCGGACGAGACGGTGCGCCGACTGGACAGCGCAACGCTTGCGCAGTTGATCCGCGCAAGCCGCCAGTGGATGGTGAAGCATCATGTGGCGGCTTGAATATCCGTGGTTGCTTGCGGCCGCGCCGTTGGCGCTGGCCGCCTATCGCTGGTTGCCCGCCTATGTGCAGCAGCGCAACGCGCTGCGCGTGCCGTTCTTCGATTCCGTCGCCAGCATTACAGGGCAGTCCCCAACGCGGCCGGGTGTGCGGGCCAGCGGGGGCCAGCTCTGGCTGAATGTGGCGGTGTGGTTGCTGATGGTGTTGGCGCTGGCGCGTCCGCAATGGGTTGAACCGCCGCTGACGCATACCGAAGCAGTGCGCGATGTCTTGCTGGCGGTGGACATTTCGCAGTCGATGGACACGGCGGATTTCCGCAACGCCCAGGGCCAACCGGAATCCAGGTGGAAAGCCGTGAAAACGGTGGTGGCGGACTTCATCGCCAAACGGCCGGACGACAGGCTGGGGCTGATCGTCTTCGGCACCAGCGCCTATCCGCAGGCGCCGCTGACGGGCGACCACATTGCACTCAGTCTGTTGCTGGACCGGACGGCCGTGGGCATGGCCGGCCCCAACACGGCCATTGGCGATGCCGTCGGTCTGGGCATACGGATGCTGGATGCCGCGAAGGAACGCGACAAGGTGTTGATCCTGCTGACCGACGGCAATGACACCGGCAGCGCCGTACCGCCCGCGCGCGCGGCCGCATTGGCGGCCCGGCACCACATCATCGTGCATACCATCGGCATCGGCGATCCCGCCGCGACAGGCGAAGACCGGGTTGACTTCGGCGTGCTGGAATCCATTGCCCGCGCCACCGGCGGGCAGTTCTTCAAGGCCCAAGACCTGGCCAGCCTGCAATCGGTGTACGACACCCTGGACCGCATCACACCGCAAGAGGTCAAGACGTTGCGGCATCAGCCCAAACGCGATTATTTCTGGCTGCCGCTGGGGCTGGCGCTTTGCCTGTTGATGATCTGGCACGGCGTGGCCGCCCTGTCCGGATGGCGCTTGCAACGCGCGCAGGCCCCGCCGCAAGGGCAGGCGGGAACGGGGGGCGCATGGACATCGACTTAAGCGCTTTCCATTTCCTGCGGCCTTGGTGGCTGCTTGGCTTGCTGGCGGCGGCGTTGGCGTGGTGGCTGCGGCGCGGCGAAGGGGATGCCGCCGGGCGCGCAAGCCGGATTTCACCCGAGCTGTTGCCGTATCTGATCGTGCGGTCACCGGGCAGCCGGGGCCCGCGCCCAATCGATGCGTTGGCGTTGATTCTGGCCATCGGTTCGGTCGCGGCCGCGGGCCCCGCGTGGCATCGCGACCAACCGGAGTTTCTGGACAATGTGGCGCCGCTGATCGTGGCCGTTGCCTTGGGGCCATCCATGGACGGCGCGGATGTGCCGCCCACGCGGCTGGAAGCCGCCAAGCTTCTGATTCGCGATCTTGCCGCCCGCCGCGCCGGCGCCAAAACGGGTCTGATCGCCTACTCGGGCACCAGCCATCTTGTGCTGCCGCCCACGGACGACACGAACCTGCTGGACCTGTTTACCCAGGCGTTGGCCTCCGACCTGATTGGCGCGCCAGGGCGCGACGCGGCAGGCACGATCGCCCTGGCCGCGCAGGTGCTGAAGGCCGAACGGGCAGGGGGCACATTGCTGTTGCTGACCGACAGCGCGGACGCCGGCAGCGTGGATGCGGTACGCCAGCGCGCCCAGGCAGCGTCCGACTTGCAGGTGCTGGTGATGGCGGTGGGGCAATCGGGCTTGGACAAGGACGCGTTGCAAGCCTTGGCGCGCGCGGCGGGCGCGCCGCTTGGGAGTCTGTCCGCCACGCCGGACGACCTGGACTGGATCACGCTGCACGCCCAGCAGCATTTCCAGGCGGTGCAAGACGCGCAGTCTGGCGCCATTCACTGGAAGGATGCCGGCTATTGGCTCTGCTGGCCACTGGCGCTGCTGGCGTTGCTGGCGGTGCGGCGCGGTTGGAACGTGGCGTGGACGGCCGCCGTCCTCATTGCCGTCTCGGTGGGCCTGCCGGCCGAATCGCGCGCCAGTCCATTGGCCGACGCTTTCCTGACGGCGGACCAGCAGGGGCGGCTGGCATTCGACAACGGCCGTTATGAAGAGGCCGCCGCGCTATTCCAGGATCCGTACTGGAAGGGGCGGGCCGCCTACCAGGCGGGTCGGTACACCGACGCACTGGCCGATTTTTCCAAGCTGGAAACGCCCGAAGGCGCCTTCTACGTGGCCAATACCCAGACACGCCTTCGGCAATATGACGCCGCGCTGGACGCCTACGACCGTGCCCTGCAATTGCGCCCCGGGTGGGAGGCCGCCATGGTCAACCGGGGCATCGTCCAGCGGCTGCTGGCGGCGATGGGCCAGGAACAGCAGGGCCAACAGGCCGAGCCGCCGGATCAGACCGTTGCCGACAAGACGGCAAAGGCCGGCAAGATGGTCGACGCACCCACCGCACGGGCCGCGTCCGAAGACGTGTGGTTACGCAACCTGAGTTTGTCGCCGACGCGTTTCCTGCGTGGCCGGTTTGCCGTCGAAGACGCGGCGGCGGGTGGGCGCCCATGAGCAGCGTGCACCGGATCCTAACGTTGCTGGCGGGGTCTGCCACCCGCCGGTTTGGCCTGCCTGGCGTGTCGATGTCCGGCCTGCTGGGATTCGTCGGCCCGATAGGCCTGATGGGCCTGATGGGCCTGATGGGGCTGATGGGGCTGATGGGGCTGATGGGGCTGCCGGGCGTCGCGGCCGCGCAAGACACGCCGGCCTTGCGCGTCAGCGCCACCTTGCAAGCGCCCGCCGACGTGCGCGTGGGCGCGACGTTGCGCTTGCAGCTTGAAGTGCTGACGCCAACCTGGTTTACGCAACCGCCGGTATTGCCCGCGCTGGATATCCCGGGCGCCCTGGTGACGGCTCCGCAAGGCGAGGGCGAACTGGTCCGCGATACCGTCGGCGGCGTGTCCTATAGCGGCCTGCGCTATACGTATGTGATCAGCCCAACGGCGCCGGGCGCCATGCAAGTACCCGCCTTGTCGGTAACGGCCAAGGTCGGTCCAGGCGGCCAGGTGACATCCGGGGTAAGCAAACCCGTTTCCTTTTCCGTGCAGGCGCGGACGGCGAGCGCCGGTCAGGCGGTGGCGGCGGGAAAAATGGACGTGACGCAGGCGTTCTCGCTGGCCCCCGACCCGCTGATCGTGGGCGGACGGATCACGCGGGCCGTGACTCAGCGGGCCGAAGGCGTGCAGGCGATGTTGCTGCCCGCCGTCGCCCTGCCGGACATACCCGGCTTCAAGCGCTACCCGCGCGAGCCGGAAGTAACCACCTTGGACGACGGCCGTGGCGGCTTTGTCGGCGGCCAGCGGATCGACCGCGCCGATTACGTCGCGCAGCAGGCAGGCGCGTTCCGGCTGCCGCCGCTGACCGTCAGATGGCGCGACGGCGCAACGGGGCAACTCGCCAAATCCGAACTGCCCGGGCGGGATGTCACGGTGGCGTCAGCGCCCACCGTCACGCCGCCGTTTTCGCTGGCCGAAGATCTGGCCCGATTGCGCCATGGGCTGCGCTGGGTGATTCCCACCGCGTGGCTGGCATGGTCGGCGGGGCTGCTGGCGGCCTTGCTCGGGCTTAGGCTTACGTGGCCCTGGTGGCAGCGCCTTGCCGTCGCCTTGCGCGCCCGTGCCGCG
>NZ_JBLVOL010000031.1:28814-31951 GCF_053543755.1 Achromobacter semiaridum
CCGCGCGCGCGGCCGCCGCGCGCCGTGCAAGCGAAGCCTGGCATTGGCGGGCATGGCGGCGTGAAGCGCGCACGCAGTCGCCCGAGCTTGGCGCTTTCTATCGATGGCTGCGCGTGGCTGCCGGCGCGGGCGATCTGCGCGCGGCGGTGGCGCCCCTGGGCGCGGGCGCGCGGCAGACGGCAGCGACCGTGCTGCAAGACGTTTATGGCGCGCCGCAAGCCGTCCCGGCATGGCGCGGCCTGCTGGCCAAGTCATCGCTTCAGTGGAGAAAAGCTTGGCGAGGCAGGCAAAAGCCAGCCCCGGCGCATGGCTTACCCCAGGAGTTGAACCCGGCCCATGCAGGGCGAACAGCAACTGCGCAAGATGCGCAAGGACGCAAACGATGAAGCAATCAACTGAAAAACGGCAGGGCTGGGCGACATGGCTGGCGGTTGCGACCCTTGCGCTGTTGACGGCATGCGCCTCGCCACAGAAGGCGTCGCCGCCGCAAGCCGAGCTGCCTTCATGGAGCGACGGACCGTCGCGCACCGCTATCGTGGACTTCGTGCAGGCGGTGACGAAGCCGGGCAGCCCGGACTTTGTCGAGGCCGAGGAACGCATCGCGGTGTTCGATAACGACGGCACGTTGTGGTCCGAACAGCCCTTGTACTTCGAGGTGCTGTTCGCGCTGGACCGGGTCAAGGAAATGGCGCCCGCGCACCCGGAATGGGCCAAGCGCCAGCCGTTCAAGGCGGCAATCGAAGGCGACAAAGCGGCCTTGGCCAAAGCGGGGCAGTCGGGCTTGCTGAAGATCGTGGGGGCAACGCACACCGGCATGACGGTGGAGGACTTCACAAAAAGCGTGACCCAGTGGACGGCAACGGCGCGGCATCCGCGCTTTGAGCAGCCCTATACCTCGATGACGTTCCTGCCGATGCGCGAACTGCTGGAATACCTGCGCGCAAATGGCTTCAAGACCTACATCGTGTCGGGTGGCGAAACCGAGTTCATGCGTCCTTGGGCACAGGCCGCCTACGGCGTGCCGCCGGAACAGGTCATTGGCAGCGGCTTTGCCACCACCTTCGAAATGCGCGGCGACAAGCCGGTGCTGTGGCGTCAAGGCAAGCTTGATTTCAACGACGATGGCCCGGGCAAGCCGGTAGCCATCCAACGCTACATCGGCCGCCGCCCGCTACTGGCCTTCGGCAACTCCGATGGCGATCTTCAAATGTTGCAGTGGACCACCGCCGGCGCGGGCAAACGCTTTGCCGGCATCGTCCACCATACCGACGCGCAGCGCGAGTGGGCCTACGACAGGGACTCCAGCATCGGGCGCCTGGACCGCGCGCTGGACGAAGCCCAGCGCAGCGGATGGACGGTGGTTGACATGAAGACGGAGTGGAAACGGATATACGACTTTGAAAAGCCTTGAGCAAGCGTGACCTGGGAGCACATGGCCCTGTTGGGCAAGGAGAGCAGTCATGATGAAAGCAAGACGATGGTTGGGCGCGGCGCTGGTGGCCGCGAGCGGGCTTGCGGTGATGGGCGGCGCTTATGCGCAGTCCCAGAATACGCAGTCGACCTCGCAGGGCCAGGCGTCCGGTAAAAAGCCGAACATCCTGGTCATCTTCGGGGATGACGTGGGGCAGGCCAACATCAGTGCCTATACAAGAGGGGTGGTCGGCTACAGGACGCCGAATATCGACCGCATTGCCAACGAAGGCGCGATCTTCACCGACTACTACGCCGAGAACAGTTGCACGGCGGGGCGGTCAACGTTCATCACCGGCCAATCGGCCCGGCGCACGGGCTTGTCGAAGGTGGGCATCCCCGGCGCGCCCGTGGGCTTGCAGGACCGCGACATCACGATTGCGCAAGCTTTGAAGGGCCAGGGCTACAACACCGCGCAATTCGGCAAGAACCACCTGGGTGACCGCGACGAATACCTGCCGACCAAGCACGGCTTCGACGAATTCTTCGGCAATCTGTATCACCTGAACGCGGAAGAAGAACCCGAGCGCCCGTACTTCCCGAAAAATCCCACGGACCCGGTGATCAAAAGCTACATGCCGCGTGGCGTGATCAAAGCGTCAGCCGACGGCAAGATTGAGGATACCGGCGCATTGACCACCAAGCGCATGGAAACCATTGATGACGAAACCGTCGGTGCGGCGCTGGATTACCTGGACAAGCATGGCAAGGCCGACAAGCCGTTTTTCGTGTGGATGAACACCACCCGCATGCACCTGTTCACGCACATTCGGGATGCACACAAGGGCAAGAGCGGCATGCCGGGCAACGACTATGCCGATGGCATGTGGGAGCATGACCAGGACGTTGGCAAACTGCTGAAAAAGCTGGATGACCTGGGCATCGCCAAGGACACCATCGTGATCTACACGACGGACAACGGGCCCAACCAATTCAGTTGGCCCGACGCCGCTACCACCCCGTTCCGCAGTGAAAAGGACACCAACTGGGAAGGTGCCTTCCGCGTTCCGGCGATGATCCGCTGGCCGGGCCATATCGAGCCCGGCACGGTCAAGAACGACATCGTCTCGGGGCTGGACTGGTTCCCGACGCTGTTGGCCGCCGCCGGCAACGAGGGCGTCAAGGATCAGCTGCTGAAAGGCTGGCGTCCCAACGGCGCCAACCGGGACTTCAAGGTGCACCTGGACGGCTATAACCAATTGGCCTAGCTGACGGGCAAGAGCGACAAGAGCGCGCGCGAAGACTTCTATTACTTCAACGATGACGGCCTGTTGGTTGCCATGCGGTTCGAAAACTGGAAGGTCGTTTTCTGCGAACAGAAGTCGCCGGGTGGCTTTGCCGTGTGGAAGGAGCCGTTTGTGTGCCTGCGCGTGCCCAAGGTGTTCAACCTGCGCATGGACCCGTACGAACGCGCCGACGTCGTTTCCGATCAGTACAACGATTGGCTCACGAAGAACGCGTATCTGGCATTTATCGGGTCCGCCAAGGCAGGGGAATTCCTGCAAACCTTCATTGACTGGCCGCCCAGCCAGAATCCGCCCAGCTTCAGTACCGATCAGGTGCAGAAGGAAGTGGACAAGAAAATCGAGGAGTACTTCGAGCAGCAAGCGAAAAAGCAGGGCAAGTAAACGCTGAGGGTCGGGCGCGGTGTTATAGCCCCGCCCGAC
>NZ_JBLVOL010000031.1:31971-90639 GCF_053543755.1 Achromobacter semiaridum
CCGACGCCGGCATTGGGTGGATTGACTTGAGGACATCACAATGAATGCATCCGCGCGCCCCATGGCGGCGATTCCCGCGGCAGGCGCGGCGTTGCTTGCCCGGACGACCCTGTGGCCCGCGGCCTTGCTATTAGCCTTGTCCGGCGTGGCGTCATTGATTTTCCAGATTCTGTGGATCAAACAACTGTCACTGATCGTCGGCGTGGAGGTGCACGCCATCGCGGCTGCGGTTGGCGCGTTCTTCTTGGGGCTGGCGGCGGGCAGTTGGGTGCTGGGACGACGGGCCGATCGGTCCGCGCGCCCGTTCCTGATGTATGCGGGCATTGAAGCCGCCATTGCGGCGCTGGGCGTGGGGGTCACCATCACACTTGGGATGGGGGCGCCGGCCTTTGCGCACGTTGAAGCCTTCAGCCCCTTGCTGGCCTGGGTGGCCGTCGTGTTCGTTGTAGGCATTACGCCGTTTTTCATGGGCGGCACCTTGCCGGTCCTGCTGCGTGCGACAGGCGCCGGAAGCATCAGCCGGGCGGGTGCCACGCTCTATGCCGCGAATACGGGCGGCGCAATCGCCGGGGCATTGCTTCCGGCTTTTTTCCTGATTCCCGCAATGGGCGTGCAAGGCGCGTCCTGGGCGGCCGCCGGCCTGAACCTGCTTGCCGCGCTAGGGGCGTGCGCGCTGCACCGGAAAGCCCCGCTGCCCGCCGCCGATGCTGCGCCGCCCGTCGTGAGCGCGCCGGCGCCTGCCATGCCTCGCGACGCGCGCGTGGCCTTGGGGCTGTATGCGGTCGCGGGGGCGGTGGCCATGGGCTACGAAGTGCTTTGGTCGCAGATGGCGGTGCCGTTCATGAGCACGCGCGCATTCGCGTTTTCAATCGTGCTGGCCGTCTATCTTGTGGGCTTGGCGGCAGGCTCGGCGCTGTACGCGCGCTGCGAACGGTGGGTGGGTGACCCGTGGCGGGTCTTCGGACTGCTGGTGGCGGGCGCCGGCCTGATTGCCCTGGTCGAACTGGCGCTGCTGGGCCGCTGGCTGGTCAGCGCGCAAAGCGTGGCCGAATCGACCATCCTGCGCTGGACCGAAAGCAATATGGCCGGCATGGCCGCCCGGTTCGCGGTGGCGGCAAGCGCGCTGGTCCTCTTGCCGACGCTGCTGCTGGGCGCGGCATTTCCCGCCGTGTTGCGCATTGCCGGGCCCGCCGAACGCCGCGGGCAGGGCGCGGGGGCGGTACTGGCCTGGAACACGCTGGGCGGCATCGCGGGCACGGCATTGACCGGGTTTCTGCTGCTGCCCTACCTGGGCACCGTGCGCAGTCTTGCGCTGCTGACGGCCGTTGCCTGCTGCGTCGGCGCCACGGCGATATGGCGCGCGCAATCCTCGTCGCCGATGGTAAGGGGCCTGAGCGCGGCATTCGTGGGCGCCGCCATGATCCTGGGCGTGGCGATGCCGGTTGACCATCTGGCGCGTCTGTTGCCGGGGGCACAAGGCGCGGAACTGGTCTTTTACGAAGAGAGCCACGGCGGCACCGTCGCGGTGGTAGAGCAAGGCAAGGGCGATCGGCGCTTCCGCCGCTTGTACATCCAGGGCGTGTCCAATTCCGGCGACGCGATGCCGTCGCTGCGCTATATGCGATTGCAGGCGCTCTTGCCGTTGATCGTGCATGCCGGCGAGCCCCGTTCCGCGCTGGTGATCGGCTACGGCACCGGCATCACGGCGGGCGCGCTGTCTCGCTATCCCGGCCTGGACCGCAGAGTGGTCGCCGAGTTGCTTCCCGGCGTGCTGCACGCCGCGCCGCTGTTCCAGGGCAGCTATGGCGCCTCGACCGATCCCGGCCTGGAAATACGCCTGAACGATGGGCGGCGCGAACTGTTGCGCAATACCGAACGCTACGACCTCATCACGCTTGAACCGCCTCCGCCATCGGCGGCGGGCGTGGTCAATCTGTACTCGCAGGATTTCTACACGCTGGCGGCGGCGCGGCTGAACCCGCGTGGCATCGTGGCGCAATGGCTGCCGCTCCCCACGCAGAATCTGGACGACACCCGCGCGCTGGTCGCAAGCTTCATCAATGTATTTCCGCACGCCTCGCTTTGGACGACGGAGTTTCATGAAATGCTGATGGTGGGTTCGATGGAGCCGTTGCCGTTGGACGCCGCGCGGATTGCCGAACGCTTTGCCCAACCGAAAGTGAAGGCGGCGCTGGCGGAAGTCGGGGTCGCGTCGCCGGCAGCGCTGCTTGCCACCTGGGTAACGGACCGCGCTGGCCTGGTCAACTTCGCGGGCTCAACGCCCGCCGTCACCGATGACCGGCCGGCAATCGAATACGCGACCTGGGTGCGGCCAAGAGAGGTCATTCACACGTTGCCCGCCTTGCTTGCCCAACGAACACCGCCTTCGCTGGTAGCGGCCGATGCCGAAGTAACGCGGGCGATCGACCGCGAGCGCGGCGCATTGGACCTGTTCTACGCAAGCGCCTTAGCGGCCTACCAAGGTGATCGCGAGGGCTGGGCCCGCAGCGACGCGGAGCTGGCGGCGGCAAGCGAAGGCAACGCCTATTTGCGCTGGTTTACCGGTGCGAAAGCGGGTCGGGTTCGATGATATTTCTTGACACGAATATTGGGGGCGAGAGTATTCTGAATTGCTACAGAACGAGTACGCATCCGATGTTCGTGTCCCGCCCGATGGCGCGACGCAGGTGACCGCGCCGCTAAGCACCCCGATCTTGAGGGAGACAGAGCATGCAACAGGAAGACCGTCCGGCGTTCTATCCGACCTCAAGAAGCTTGGCGCTTGAGCCTCGCTTGTTGTTCGACGCAGCGGGTGCAGTGGCGGCAGAACAACAGCACAATGCCCAGCCCGACGCGTCTCATGCCGACGCGGCTTCCACCGATACACCCGCCGCCAAAAGCGTGCTTGTTATCGACGCACGCGTAAGCGGCGCGCAGGCGCTTGCCGACAGCGCCACGCCGGGCACAAAAGTCGTGGTAGTGGACGCCGCGCGCGACGGCGTCGCCGCGGTGCAGGCCGCGCTGGATGCCCTGGGGCAAGTGGACTCCATCCAGATCCTGGGGCACGGCACGCCCGGCCAGATGATGCTGGGCAGCAGCGTGCTGTCGGCACAGTCGGCCGATACGCTGCGCACCGCCGGCTGGGGCTCCCATTTAAGTGCCAACGCCGACATCCTGCTCTATGGGTGCGACACGGGCCAGGGCCGGGCGGGCGCGGCGCTGATGACCACCATGGCGACCATGACGGGAGCCGATATCGCGGCGTCCACCAACGACACCGGCAGCGGCATGCAGGGCGGCGACTGGCTGCTGGAGACGTCAACCGGTCCCATCGAAAGCCGATTGGCCGTCGACGCCGCCGCGCTGGCCGCCTATCAAGGGTTGATGGCCAACGCCGACCCGACATCGACCGTCAACGGATCGTCCGCCGACATCCTCTTGGGTAGCGACGCACTGATCCAAGTGACGATGACCAATCCGTCGACCCAAACCGGGTATGCGCCGTTCATCGATGTGTTGCTGCCCACGACGGGTTTCGACGGTGACGATGGCGTCAGCTTCGTATCCGCCAGTGCGCTGGGCATCAATCTTGTCAGCCACGTTGTGACCTTCGGCGCGGACGGCACGGCCTTGCATCCGCTGGCGCGCGATGCCAACGGCAATGCGCTGGTGATCCGGGCGTCAGACTACGGCTACCGCGCCGGCGATCAACTCGTGGTGCTGGAGCTGCCCTTTGCGGGCTTCGGCAAGGACCAGCCCGCCATTGTGGTCGACATCAAGTTGCACATGAGCGACCTGGCCGACGTAAACAAAGACCACATTGTCAGCCTGCGCAGCGGTTTTCAATATGGCAACGACGCGCTGGACAACCCGCAGCAAGACCCTTCCATCCTGGAGGCGTCGTTTGACACCTACGCGCTGCGCTCCACGCCGCTGACCGTGACGCAGACGCTGGACATGGTGGAAGGCGAAACCGTTACCGGCCAGAATTTTCCGCACACGTTGACCGTGACGGCCACCCCCGCACCGGGCCAAACGGTGCAGAACCTGGTGTTGAATCAGACGCTGCCCGATACGATCCGGGTGCAGAGCATCACCCCGGATGCGGGGGGCGTCATTACGCGCCTGGTGCTGGCGGACGGCACCGAGCTGACGTCGCAGTTTGCCATCACGGCGGCCTTGTCGACATCGCCCTATCTGAGGGCCTATACGGTCAGCTACGCCAGCCTGTCCGCCCCGGCCGACACCCTGGTGAAGTTCTACGTGGCCCAGACGGATGCCGCCGGCGTTGCGGTGCTGGACCCGCTATCGGGCGATAACCGCACGATCGACATCGGAAGTCCCACCGTGGCCGGCGGATGGCATCCCCTGGACCCGCGCGACGTGCCTGCGCCGCTGCCGCTGCTGCCCGTCGTGGACATCGGCGACCCGGCAAGCTTCGTCGCCAAATCCATCACCCTGCACAAGACTGCGGGCATCGCGGTGGACCAGGGCATTGCCGGCCTGTCGCCGGGCGATACGCTGGGCTTTCGGTACGACATTGCGCTGTCCGATTACTTTGCCTTTGGCAAGACCGTGTTGGGGCAGGGGCAGCTTTCCGTGACCGACATGCTGGGCAACGGCATGACCTTTTCCGGCCAGCCGGTGCTGACCTTCACGCAAGACGGGCAGGTCTATTCCGTGGCGCTGGTCTACACGCTGGGCGCGAAGACGGCCGCCGGCACGCCAATCACGTTCGACATTGCCGCGTCGCTGCGCAATGCGGGCCTGCCGCTGGAAATCCTGGCGGGCGATATCGCCAGCAACGGCACGCAGCAGGGCGCGACGCGCGCCACGGTCAACTATCAGGCGCGGGTCGATCAGGCGTACCAAGGGACCTATCCGCAGGCCGAAATCAACGAGGGCGATTCATTGGGGAACAGCGCGGTGCTGGAGGGCACCGTCGTGCAGAATCGCGTAACCTGGGCGGTAGCGAGAGCGATGGGTCCGATGTGACACTGACCATTCCCACCGGTGCCGTCGATATCGGCGTGTTCCAGGTCAACGGCAACATCGTGTCGCCGTCCTACGAGCTCAAGCCGGGCGACGTGGTGACCTTCCGCCTTAGCTACGACCTGCAAACCGGCGACTACGAAAACCTGAAGTTGACCGCGTACCTGCCCTTGCCGCTGTTCAACACAAGTGGCGCGTGGTCCCAAGGCATCGGGGACCACAACTGGTCATATGGTTTGAATGACAGCCACCCGGGCACCGTGCAATCGGTCACGGCCGCGGCGGGCGATTCGCTTGTGTTCGACTTTGGCAACTACGCCATGCAGGCCGACCCCACGGGCCAGAATCGTATCGAAGTCCTGTTCACCTTACGCGTGACGGACCAGCCGTTTGCCGACCAGCGCTCCATTACCGTGCTGGGCCAATCGAACCAGCTGACGACGATCGGTCAGCAGCAGCTGGTCAGCAGCGATACCGTATTGATTCAATCCGTGGCCGAGCCCGTGTTGTCGATCACGCACGGCGTGGTTGCGTCCACGGGCGGCACCGTCACCGGCACGACGGGCACGTGGTCGAACGCGGGGTCGGGGGGGCCGGCCTTCACGGGTTCGGTCACGGACCTGACGGCGCTTGAAGGCACCGTGGCCGGCATGGACGCCGGTGACGTCGTACGCCTGGCGACCGGCATCGAGAACACCGGCGGCGGCGGGGCATTCGACGTCGGTACGACGGTGCAACTGCCGGCGGGTTTGGGCTTTCTGGGGGGCAGCCTGGCTGCCGCCAACCTGCTCGTGGCGCGAGGCGACGGTACCGTGTTGCAGCTGAATGTGGACTATGTCGTCAACGGCAACGCCATCACGTTTCTGGATGCCGGCGGGCAAGCGTCGCTGCTGGCGGGCCGCAACGGCTCGGCGGCGGATACGGCGGGCAGCAATATCGTGGTCATCACCTATGACACCGTCGCCAGCGCGTCGGTGGCCGCCAGCCAGAACCTGCGCAGCACCGCCGTGCTGACCCGCTACGCCAGCACCAACAACGGCGCCGACTTCACGCCCACCGACCTGGCGGACACGGCCGACGCCGCCGTTGCCGCGCCCACCGTGGAAAAGGTCTTTGCGGGCGGCAGCCTGGACCCTACCGATTCCAGCGCGCCGCACACCAGCGGCAGCGATCTGGTGGTGGGTGAACGCATGCTGTACGACATCATCGTGACCTTGCCCGAAGGTCAAACCCAGAATCTGCGGCTGGACGACCTGATTCCGGCCGGGATGGCGCTGGATACGAGCTTCGGCACGGGCGGCTACCTGCTGATCACGTCGCGCTCCGGCAGCACGGCGCTTAGCGCGGACTTTGCCGGCGTGGTGGCGGTGGCCAGCGTGGGCGGCATTGGGGGCACGGCTGGCACGGACGGTACCGATGTGCGCATGTCCTTCAGCGCCAGTTCCGCCGCCGGCAACGACAACGCGGCCGACAACCGCTTTGTGATTCGCGTGGCGCTGGTTGCGGTGAACGCGGCATCCAATCAAGCGGGCACGCTGCTGATCAACGACGCGCGGCTGACTTACACCGACCCGGACGGCGACACGCCCAATGGCGCCACGCCCGCCGATCGCAACGTGGCGGCGCAGGGCGCTTTGCCCACCGTCACCATTGTTGAACCGACGCTAAGCTTGACCCAAACGGCGGTCAGCACCGGGTCAAGCGTCGGGGTGGACCGCGGCGACACGCTGACCTATACGATCACTATCAGCAATGGCACGACGGCAAGCGATGTCGACGCGTTTGACGTGACCTTGCGCGACGTGCTGCCCACCGAGCTGAGCGACGCGCAGATCACCGGCGTAACGCTGTATACCGGCGCCACCATCACGGGTTCCGGCGATTTCATCATCCAGAACGGCGAACTGCGCACGGCGGACGGCAGCAAGCTGGATATCCCGAAAGGCGGCGCGGTGGTGTTGCGCGTTACCGGCACCCTTAATGCGCTGACCGGCACCCAGGGCTCGGTCGACAACCAGGTCAGTGTGCAGTGGACCAGCTTGAATGGCGCGGCGGCCGGAGAGCGCACGGGCGTTGACGGCGTGGTTGCCAGCGGCGTGCTGAACGACTATCAGCTGAGCAACACCTTGTCCGAGCGGGTCGCGGCCGACGCCACCATCAGCCACGTGGGCGGGCTGACGGACACCGCCGCCGGCACGCCTTCCACCGCCGGCCCGCAAGACGTGGCGGTGGGCGAGATCATCCATTACCGGGTCGCCTTCGTGGTGCCGGAAGGCACGGACCCCGCCGCCGCCATACGCGTGCTGCTGCCGCAAGGCCTGACGTTCATGAACGACGGCACGGCCACGCTGGGCTTCATTGCCGACAGCGTGGGCGGCGTGGCGGGATTGCAATCGACGCTGGCTGGATTGATTGCGTCCGGCAGCGTCGCCATTAACGGCGGCCTTACCGACGAAAGCCAAAGCCTGCTGGCGCCCGACCTGTCCGGCACCCGCGCGACCGGTGTCATCAACCAGGCCAACATCAACACCAGTGACCCGCGCGCCGTCGTGCTGCAACTGGGCACACTGGTCAACGCCAACAACGACGCCGATTTCGAGGTGATTTATTTCGAGTTCAACGTGCGCGTGGATAACGCCTCGGGCGTGGCGGCGGGCCAGCAGTTGGCCGTCAAGGCCGATTTCCTGAGTGGCGGCGAAGTGCGCACCAGCACGGATTCCGCCGTCGAACGCGTGGTGGAACCCAAGATCGACAATCTGGATAAAACGGTCACCGCGTTCGATCCAGGCGTGGCCGGCGCCACGGGCCAAGCCTCCTACGCCGTCACCTTCGGCAATACGGGCAGCGCCGTCGCCTATGACGTCGCGTTGACCGATACCTTGCCCTCGGGCGGATCGAATCTGACGGTGCAGGGCTTGACGATCGACGGCGTCGTGTACGCGCCCGGTGCGTATCCGGCCGGGGTAACCGTGACGGTGGCGGGCGACACCGTCACGGTCACGATGGACCGGCTGGCCGTCGGCCAGACCGTCAGCCTGGTCTATACCGCGGACTTGCCCAACAACGTGCTGTTGGCCGACACGCAGGCGCGCGTGGCTTACACCAGCTTGCCCGACAGTTTTCAAAGCTACGCGGGCACGTCGGTTGGCGTGGCCGGCACGACCGGCGGCGAACGCACCGGCGCAGGGGCCGCGCCGAACACCTATCTGGACAGCGACGCCGCCGGGGTCAGCCTTATCAGCGGCGTGTTGTGGAACGACACCGATAGCGCTACCGGCAGCACCACGCCGGACGGTCCGGGCTTGCAAGGCCAGGCCGTCACCTTGACCTGGGGCGGCGCGGACAACGACCTGGCCACCGCCGCCGACAACCGCGCGTGGACGGTCACCACCGATGCCAACGGTTACTACCATTTCGGCGTGTTGGGCGCCGGCGTCTTCCGCGTGGACGCCGCCCCTGGCATTACCTTGGCGCCGCCCGTGGGGCAATTGAATGTCCGTATCGATAGCGATGGCGGCACGCCTTTGGCGCAGGTAAGCGCACAGTTTGGTGACTTGGGCGCAAGCACCGCCGGCAACATCGGCTATGTGGAACGCAACGACGCGCCCACGGTGACGCCGGCCGCCGCGCAGGCCGTGGACGAAGACACCACGCTGCTGATCCCGGGCGTCAGCGTGGACGACCCGGATTCCGGAACGGGCCTGATCCGCGTGACGTTGACCGTGGGGCAGGGCGGATTGAACCTGGCCCTGGGCGGTGCAACGGTGGTGGCCGGGGCCTTGAACAGCCGCACGGTTACCTTGCAAGGCACCAAGGGCGACTTGAACTCGGCGCTGGCCACCTTGGCCTATACGCCGTCCGCGAACTACAACGGCGACGACACGCTGGTGATCCGGGTAGACGACCAGGGCCAGCGCGGCGACGTGGATGGCGATGGGGTGCCCTTCGAAACGGGCGACGACAACCTGAGCGCAGCGGCGACGGTAGCCATCACCATCAACCCGGTGAACGACGCGCCGCAGGGCGTGAATGACACCGCTGAGGCCGTCGAGGCGGGCGGGGCCGCCAACGGCACACCGGGGGTGGACCCGCGCGGCAATGTGCTGTCCAACGACACCGATGTCGATATCCAGACGAACCAGGACGTGCTGGCCGTCACGTCCATCTCGCAGGGCGGTTCGACGGAAACCGTTGCCGCTGGCACCACGGCCGTGCTGGTTGGCGTGTACGGCGAACTGCACATGGATGCACTGGGCGGCTACCAGTATGTGCTGAACAACGACAGCGCGGCGGTTCAGCAACTGCTGGCCTCCAGCGCGCCGCTGACCGAGAGCTTCAGCTATACCTTGCGCGATATCGGCGGCCTGACGTCATCCGCCAGCCTGACCATAACGATTCGCGGCGCGAACGACGCCCCGGATGCGCAGCCCGACACCGCCGCCATCACGGAAAAGGGCGGCACGAATAACGACAGCGGCGGCGGCCCGGTAAGTGGCGAAGTGCTGTCGAACGATTCGGACGTGGATCTGGGCGATACGCGTACCGTGACGCTTGCGCGCCCGCTGCTGTCCACCGGTTTCGGCGCCTTGGTCACGGTGGGGCCAGGCACCACGCGCGACGATGCGGCGCCGGTGACAGGCCGCTACGGCACCCTGACGCTGGGCGCGGACGGCACATACGCGTATGTGCTGGATGACGCCAATCCGCAAGTCCAGGCCTTGAACGCGGGCCAGACGCTGACCGAGGTGTTCCAGTACGCCGTGACCGACGCGGGCGGCTTGAACGCGGTAGCGACCCTTACCATCACCATCAACGGCGCCAACGACAACCCGGTCGCGCGCGACAACGTGGCCGACGGCTACACGGCTCGCGTGGATACGGCCAACGGCACCGTCATTGGCACGCCCGTGAACCCGGCGGGCAATGTCATTCTGGATGAACGCGACGCCGGAACAAGCGGTGAGGTCGATAGCGATGTCGATAACGACGTTGCCGGCGACACCGTCAGCCAGATCCGCCTGTCGGGCGGCGTCGACCAGGACCTGACCGGCCCCGGCCAGGTGCAGGTGATTGGCCAGTACGGCACCTTGTTCATCGGCCCGGACGGCACGTATCGCTACGAAGTCAACAGCCTGAGTCCGGCCCTGATCGCGCTGAATCCCGGCGAGACGGCCACCGAGAATTTCATCTACACCTTGCAGGATGCCCAGGGCGGCAAGTCGTCAGCCACCCTGGCTATCGTGATCCATGGGGTGCAGGATCAGCCGGTAGCCAGCGACATCATCGGTGTGGACGTCGAGGCGGGCGGTGTGACAAACGGCCAACCCGGCCTGGACGCATCGGGCGACGTCACGCGTAACGACACGGACCCGGATGGCGATACGCTGACCGTAGTCGGTATCCGTACCGGCCGGGAGGCAGCGGGTGGCGGCGGCACCGGCACCATTGGCCAGGAACTGACGGGCTTGTACGGCAAGCTGGTCCTGGGCGCGGACGGCCGCTACACCTATGAACTGAATAACGACGACCCCGCCGTGCAGGCCCTGCGCACGGCGGGCGACACCCTGGTCGACTATTTCACCTATACCGTCAGCGACGGCACGCTGTCCGACACCGCCGAACTGCGCATCCGCATCGTCGGCCGCAACGACGCGCCGGACGTCAGGAACCAGACGGGCGAGGCAGTGGAAGCGGGCGGCACGAACAACACCAGTGGCGGCCAGGAGGCGTCCGGCAACGTGCTGGACGATGCCGAAGACGTGGACAGCGGCGACACCCTAACCGTCACCGGCGCGCGCACCGGCGCGGCCGGCCCGCCGGTGGTCGACGGCCCCGGTGGCGTGATGACCGTCGTGGGCGCCTATGGCACCCTGACGTTGCGGCCTGACGGCAGCTATGCCTATGCGGTCGACAACAACAATCCGCTGGTACAGGCCCTGGCCCCCGGCCAGAGCTTGAGCGAGACCTTCAGCTATCAGGCGACCGACGCCGGCGGCCTGTCCGACGTGGCCGAACTGACCATCACGATCCGCGGTGCAAATGACGCTCCGACGTCCGACAACGAAACCGCCTTTGCCCAAGAGAAGGGCGGCACGGCCAACGGCACCGGCGGGCTCGACCCCACCGGCAACCTGCTGGATGCGGGCGACACCGACCCCGACGACGGCGACGCCTTGCGCATCAGCGGCTTTCGCACCGGTGCGCTGTCCGACGGCGGCGCGATGAGCAACGCCGCCGGTAGCGAGCTGGTCGGCTTGTACGGCACCTTGCGCGTGAACGCAGACGGCAGCTACACCTATACCGTCAACAATGATCTGACCGCCGTGCAGCAATTGCGTTTAAGCACGCAAACGTTGATCGACACCTTTACCTTTCGCGTGTCGGACACGGGCGGGCTGTTCAGTGACTCGCAACTGACCGTGACCCTTCGCGGCGCGAACGATGCACCTGTCGCCACGCCGGATACCGGTTCGGCCCAGGAAGCAGGCGGGGTGAACAACGGCACCGGCGGGCAGGCGGCCAGCGGCAATGTGCTGGGCAACGACAAGGATGTGGACGCGGGCGACACGCTGAGCGTGGCGGCGGTCGTCAACAGCAACAACGCAGCGGGCGTGATCGGCGGGGATTCGGCCGGTTTGTACGGCACGCTGCGCCTGGGGGCCGATGGCACGTACACCTACGCGGTCAACGATTCGCTGGCCGCCGTGCAGCAACTGCGCGCCGGGCAATCGCTGCAAGAGACCTACACCTACACCGTGCAGGACGCGGGCGGCTTGACCCACACGGCCGTGCTGACCATCACCATTGCCGGCCGCTACGACACTCCCCAGGCGGTTAACGACACCGACACGGCCACGGCGGGTTCGTCGGTGGTGGCGCCCATTGACGCAACCGGCGAAGTTCTGGGTAACGACCTGGACGTGGATGCGGGCGACACCAAGGCCGTGAACGGCATCCGTGCCGGCACGGAAAGCCCGATGCGTCCGCTGGTCAGCGTGGGCGGTGCGCCCGTGCGCGTGAACGGTCAGTACGGCTGGTTGGAGATCGGCGCCGATGGCCGCTACACCTACCACGTGGATTCCAGCAACGAGCAGGTCGCGGCGCTGGCGGCGGGCGAGCAGCTGGTGGACGCGTTCACCTACCGTGTTGTCGACGGTGGCGGCCTGACGGATCTGGCGCAGCTGGACATCACCGTTATCGGCGTGAATGACCCGCCCGTGGCGGCGCCTATCGTGGGCGTCGCTGTTGAACAAGGCGACGTGACGGGCCGATCCGGCGGGCGCGACGCCAGCGGCGACCTCACGCGTAACGACGTGGACGTCGAAGGCCGGACGCTGACGATTACGGAAATACGCACGGGGCTCGCGGGTGGCGCGGGCACGGCAGGAATCGTCGGCGTGCCCTTGCAAGGCAGATACGGCACCTTGCTGGTATTGGCGGACGGTACATACCGGTACACGCTGGACAACAGCCTGCCCGAGGTCCAGGCGCTGCGGACCTTGCGCGACACGCTGATCGACACCTTCACCTACACCTTGACCGACGACCAGGGCGCAAGCGACCAGGCGTCTATCGGCATCCTGATCCTGGGCCAGAACGACAAGCCGGTGGCGCTGCCCGATCAAGCCATTGCCATCGAGGCGGGCGGCCGCGACAACGGCGCCGCGGGGCTGGATCCCACGGGTAACGTGTTTGCCAATGACACGGACGTGGACGCAGGCGACACCCAGACGGTCTCCGCCGTTCGCACCGGGGGCCTGGGCGACCCGGGCGTGCCGGGGCAGGTGGGTGGAATCACGGCCGGCCTGTACGGCACGTTGACGCTGGCCGCCGACGGCACTTACCGCTATGTCGTGGATAACAACAACGCGCGCGTCCAGGCGCTACGCACAAACGGCGAAACGCTGACCGAGGTGTACACCTACACGCTGACGGACACCGCCGGCGCGTCGGTGCAGGCCACATTGACCATCACCCTGCGTGGCCAGGACGACACGCCGGTTGCGCGCGACGACACCGCCAGCGTCAATGATGTAAGCGGGCCCCCCGTCACGCAGGGCAACGTGCTGGCCAATGACAGCGATGTCGATGCCAACGAGCAACTGACGGTGGTAGGAGTGCGCACGGCGGGCGAGGGCGGCTCTGCCGTTGTCGCCGGACAGATCGGTCAACGGCTGGCGGGCCGCTACGGTTTCCTGACCTTGACGCCGACGGCAGCTACACCTATGAAATCGATCTGAGCAACCCCGACGTGGAAGCCGCGCGCGGACAGGGGCCGCTCTTGCGCGACGTCTTCGTCTATACCGTGAGCGACCGGGGCGGTCAGACGGATTCGGCGCTGTTGACTATTACGCTGGACATGGACGCCATCTACGTCGCCAGCGCCGACCCGCATGCGCTGATTCGCGAGTACGGCCCGCCCGGGCCGTTGTCCGACCTGACGCTGGACCCGGCGGTCTACGTCACCCCTGCTGTGCGCGACGCCTTGCTGCTGCACCAATGGCTGGATGCGCTGGTGCGCGGCGAGCGTCCGGGGATGGCGCTGCCGCCCGAGATATCGCTGGAATCATTGGCGGACGGCCTGGCGCAAGACGGCGTGCCGCTGTCGCTGACCGGCACCATCGAAGCCTTGCAACGCTTGTCGCGCTACGAGGACGCGCGGATGCAGGCGCGTCACGGCGCGGTTTCGCTGTCCGCGGATGGCTTGTTGCCGGACGTGTCGGTGTTTGCCCGCAAAGAACTGGAAATGCAGCGGCTGCACAAGCCCGTTCCTCAGGACAAGGCACCGGCACAACAAGAGGCGCCGGCACAAAAAGAGACCCCGAATTCGGGCTCGTTCAGTGATCAGATCAACCGGCTGGTGTTGCGGCAGACGTTGAACGCCACACCGACCACGCCGCAACGGTGAAGACGGAGCACGCGGGATGAAACTGAAGCAGAACCGACGTTACTCAGGCGCTATCGCCACTATTGCCATCCTGGGTCTGACGGCGTGCTCGTCGCCGCAGACGCCGCAGGCCTTCAGCCGCGACGAAGTCCGCCAGCGCGTGGAAGACGATCGCAAGCAGATGTACGCCGATCAGGAACCCATCACACGGCCGCTTACGTTCTATGATGCCGCCGCCCGTGCACTGAAATACAACCTGGACTACCGGCTCAAGCTCATGGAGACGGCGTTGTCGCGCAACCTGGTCGATGTGACGCGGCACGAGATGCTGCCCCGGCTGGTGGCGTCCGCCGGCTACACGTCGCGGTCAAATGATTCGGGCGGCACGTCCGTGGGGATCGAAGACGGTGAGGTCAGCCTGCGCCCCTCCACGTCGGAACAGCGCTATCACCGGTTGGCCGACCTGGAGATGACGTGGAGCACCCTGGATTTTTTCGTCGCCTATGAACGCACGCAGCAAAAGGCGGATCAGGTGCTGATGGCTGAAGAGCGCCGCCGCAAGGTGATCCAGAACGTTCTGCAAGATGTGCGCAACGCGTACTGGCGCGCGTTGGGCGCGCAGCGCCTGATCGCCGCGGTGGACACCTTGACCGTACAGGCGCGCAACGGCATCAAGTCTGCTCAGGAAGCCGAAACGCGGGGGTTGTTGCCACGTCAGCAGGCGCTAGCCTATCAGCGCGCGCTGCTGGACGCGGTGGGCCTGCTGGCCACGCGCCGGCAAGACCTGGAACTGGCGCGCGCCGAGTTGGCGGCGCTGATGTCGTTGCCGCCCGGCACCGAATTCCAGGTGGCGGACGACGCCGAGGAGAAGATTCCCCCGCCCAGTTTCGATATCGCCGCCCTGGAGCGCCTGGCGCTTGAGAACCGCCCGGAAATCATGGAGGAGTGGTATCGCAAGCGCGTCACGGATAACGACATCAAGATCGCCAAGGCGGAACTCTGGCCCAACCTGAGCCTGACCTTGGGCACGCATTACGATTCCAACGACTATCTGTACAACAACAGCTGGTCGTCGGTGGGGCTGCGCATCTCGTGGAACCTGCTGAACATCCTGAAGGCGCCCGCCTTGCAGGCTGCCGGCGAAAACCAGAGCAAGGTGGCCGACCTGCGCCGCATGGCCTTGTCGATGGCGGTTCTGACCCAGGTGCGGGTCGCGGCCCAGCGCTATTACCTGGCGCGCGAACAGCTGGACTTTGCGGATCAGAGCATGCAGGTGGATGGCCGCCTGCGCGACTACGCCAAGGCCAGCGCCAGTATTTCAGCCGACTCAAAACTGGAATTCCTGCGCGCGGACGCGCGGTGGCTGTTGTCGCAGTACCAGCGCTATGCGGCCTATTCGGATGCGCAGGCGGCATGGGGTCGCTTGTACAACTCGGTGGGCCTGGACGTGATGCCGGAAACCATCGCCAGCCACGATCTCAGCACGCTTGCCACGCAAATCGAACAGACCATGCAGGGCTGGCAACGATCAGCGCTGCAAGCCATGAGCACGCCTCAATGAATGCACCCAAGCAGATGCACCCATGAAGATGTCCCATGCAAGTTGTAGCGCCGTGGCCGCGGTGCTGTTGATGTCGTGCGCATCGGCGCAACCCCTTCCCCCCATCGCGGGCCAGAACGACCCAAACGCCATTCGGGTGCTGCTCACGGCCAATCCTGAAAGCACGATTTCCGCCCCGATGACGGGTCGCCTGGAAACCCTGGACGCGTCGCTGGGCCAGACGGTGGCCAAGGACGCGGTGCTGGTCCAGCTGGAATGCGCGGAACCCAAGGCCCGGCTGCGCATGGCGAACGCGGAATTGGCGGGCGCGCGGGAATTGCTGAAAGCCAAAGTGGGCTTGCGCAAGCTGGATGCGGCGGGAGACACCGAAGTCAACCTGGCCCGCGCCGCAACCGACCGCGCGGCCGCCGCTACCGCGCTGGCGCAGGCGCAAGTGGACTATTGCGTGGTGGGCGCGCCCTATTCCGGCCGGGTCGCCAAGGTATACGTGCGTCCGCACGAAAGCGTGGCAGCGGGCGCGCCGCTGGTCGACCTGGTGGGGGACGGCCCGTTGAAGGTGCGCCTGAACCTGCCTTCGCGATCCTTGCGCGACGTCAAGATCGGCACCGAATTCCAGATCGACGTCAGTGAGACCGGCAAAACGTACCGCGCGCTTGTCTCCGCGATCAACGCGCGCGTGGACGCCGTGGCGCAGTCGATCGAGCTGGAGGCACAGGTGCGCGACCCCGCCGGCGAACTCCTGCCCGGCATGAGCGGCATCGCCGATTTTTCGTTGCCGCGCTGAACACGATGCAGAACGATCTATTGCTGTTGCTGCAACTGGCGGAAGTGGAGGGGCTGGCGCGTCAGGCCGATAGCGTGCAACAGTTGAGCTTTCATATCGCCAATGACGCGCATCCGCTGCTGGCTTACCGGCAGGCGCTGGTCTATGCGGACGACGGGCACGACTGGAAACTGCTGAACATATCGGCGCTGGTTTCCGCGGATGAGCAATCCCCCTACATCGTCTGGCTCGCCGCCGCGCGCAAATGGCTGCGCCAGCGTACGGCGGGCGGGCAGGCGCAATGGATCGAGGCGCCCGCCGAGGGCGAGGCCAGCACGCTGATCCGCGATGGCTGGCGCGAATGGTGGCCGGCCGGTGTGTGGGCCTTGCCGCTGAAAACGCGTAACGGTGCGGTATTGGGTTGGGTGCTGTATCTGATGGAGCAGGCGCCCAGCGCCGGGCAAAGCACGGTCATGAGCCGGTTGTGCCAAACCTGGGCCTATAGCTGGGAATTGCTGGAGCGCGGTCGACGGCCCATGCGTCGGCCCTGGAAGCGGCGGCTACGCTACGGGGTCGCGCTGTTGCTGTTGGGCCTGTGCCTGATGCCCGTCAGGCAAAGCGCGTTGGCGCCGGCCGAAATTACCTCGTTGGATCTGCAAGTGATCAGCGCGCCGCTGGACGGCGTGGTCAAGACCGTGCACGTCAGCCCCAACCAAGCCGTCAAGGCAGGGCAGCCGCTGTTTTCACTGGACGACACCACGCTGCGCAACCGGCTTGACGTGGCGACCCAGGCGGTCGGCGTGGCGGATGCGGAGCTGATGGCGGCGCGGCAGACGGCGTTTCGCAGCGAAGACAGTCGAGCCCGCGTGACCACGCTGCTTAGCCGGGCCGAAGAAAGACGCGCGGAATTGGAATCCGTTCGATCGCAATTGCAACGGCTGGACGTGACGGCGCCGCGCGACGGCATTGCGGTCTTCGCCGACATCAACGATTGGCTGGGCAAGCCCGTGGTAACCGGCGAACGCATCATGCAACTGGCCGACCCGCGCCAGCCCGCCATGCTGATTCAGCTACCCGTGGCGGATGCCTTGTCGCTGGAAGTCGGCGCGCCCGTGACGCTATTCCTGACCGTGAAGCCGTTGGACCCGCTGGCCGGCAAGATTATCGAAACCAGCTACCAGTCCGCGCTGACGCCCGAGGGTGTGCCCAGCTATCGGCTGCGCGCCAGCATTGACGCGGCCGACGCGCAAGACGCGCGCATCGGGCTGAAAGGCACCGCACGCATTCGCGGCGGCCACTCGTTTTTGGGCTACGAGGCGATCCGCCGGCCGCTGGCGGCGCTGCGCGCCTTCACGGGTCTGTAGCGCGGGCCAGGGCGCAACATGGATGATCCCCTCGCCCAGCCGCTTGCGCCCCTGCGGCAAGACTTGCGGCTATTCGCGGGTGCTCCGTATCCGGATGGCAGCCCGGCGTGGATTATTGAAGATCCGGTACGCAACCGGCATTTCAGGATCGGCTGGCTGGAATTCGAATGTCTGGCGCGCTGGCATCTGCTGCCGGCCGACATGCTGGAAGACATCCGCAAGCAAACGCCGTTGCAGCCCGACGGCGCGCAGGTCCTGCAATTTGCCGGCTTTCTGCATCACAACCAGTTGCTGCGCCCGCATCCCGGCCGCAGCCAGGCCATGGCCGCCGCCGCGCCCGGCCGCGAATGGCTGACAGCCAACTGGTGGTTGCACCATTACCTGTTCTTTCGGATCCCGCTGGTGCGCCCCATGTATCTGTTGCAGCGTCTGTACCCCTATCTGCGCTGGCTGTTGCGGCCGGCAACGGCATGGACGATAGGGGCGCTGACACTGCTGGGCCTGTTCCTGACCGTGCGGCAGTGGGACACGTTCCGCCACACGCTCTTTGAATCGGTTTCGTGGGAAGGGGCGCTGGGCTTTGCCTGCGCGCTGGCGGTCGCCAAGACGCTGCATGAACTGGGCCACGCTTTGATGGCGACTCACCTGGGCGTGCGCGTCGGGCACATGGGCGTGGCGTTCCTGGTGGTGGCCGATGCTGTACACGGACACCAGCGAATCATGGCGCCTGGCCGACCCGCGCAAACGCCTGATGATCGCCAGCGCCGGCATCATCACCGAGCTTGCCATCGCGGGGCTGGCGACCTTGGGCTGGGCGCTGCTGCCGCCCGGCGTGCCGCGCCAAGCTTGCTTTTATCTGGCCACCACCAGTTGGATATTGTCGTTGGCGTTGAATGCCAGCCCCTTCATGCGCTTCGACGGCTACTTCATCCTGTCGGACTGGCTGGACATGCCCAACCTGCACGAACGCGCCAGCGCCCTGACGCGCACCGCAATCCGGCGCCGGCTTTGGGGCTGGCAAGACCCGTGGCCGGAGGCCTTGCCGGCCCCGGTCCGGCGCAGGCTGATCCTGTTTGCATGCGTCACGTGGGTGTATCGCCTGATCGTTTACTTCGGTATTGCGCTGGCCGTATATCACTTGTTTTTCAAGGCATTGGGGCTATTCCTGTTTGCCGTGGAAATCGCCTATTTCATCGTGCTGCCGTGCTGGCGGGAGGTCAGGGTGTGGATGCAACGACGGCAGGACATCAAGCGTTCGCGACGGTGGCTGGTGCCGCTGGGGTTGCTTCTTGTGCTGGCGTGGCTGGCCATACCGTGGCCTACCGGGGTCCGCGCGGCGGCCTTGGCTCGAAGCATCACGTTATGGACGGCGTATGCGCCGGCGCCCGCTGTCATCAAAGCGCACCATCCGCCGGGTACCGTCAAGGCCGGCACGCCATTGGTGGTGCTGGACCGCCCGGAACTTGCCAGTGAAGCGCGGGCGGCGCAGGCAGGTGTGGCGGGGCAGTCGGCGCGCTTGACCGGGTTGTTGGGTCAAAGCACCGGGCTGGACCAGCGGGCGGCCGCCATTGAAGCATTGGCTCAGAGCCGGGCCACCGTGCGCGCCGTGGCCGCCGAGCAAGACAAGCTGATGCTCGCCGCGCCCATGGACGGGCTGTGGGTGGATACCCCGGCAGAACTGCGGGCCGGCACCTGGGTCGGCACCAAGCAAGCATTGGGCCGGCTGGTGGACCCCACACGCTGGGTGGTGGACGCCTACGTGGGCGAGTCCGACATCCATCTGCTTTCCGTGGGCGGCCCCGGCTGCTTTTATCTTGAGGACACGCCAACGCGCTACTGCGGCCATATCCGCACGATTGCTCCCGCGCGCACGCAGCAACTTAATGCGCCGATGCTGGCCACGCCGCATGGCGGGCCGATACCGTCGGTGCAAAAACAGGGGGCATTGATGGCGGAAGACGCGTTGTACCGCGTCATTCTTGAGATAGATGGGCCGATGCCGGCCGTGATGGAACGGCGCGGCAAAACGTACTTTGAAGGCGCCGAACGCAGTCGGCTGCTGCACTGGATGCGGCTGCTGGCCAGTCTGGCCGTCAGGGAAAGCGGGCTATAGCGCGACCATTTGCGGTGCACGGCGGGCCGACCGATGCAAATCCGGCGCGGGTTGTGACAAAATGTCAGGCACGCGGACCCGGCTGTACCGGGATATCCCATCCTGACCAGGCTCAGAAATGCCAGTTATCGGTGATTCGACATCAGCCCGACCCCCTGGCGATGGCGCGAGCCGGACGCAGCGCGAACCCGAGCGCTCGCTGGACCGGCTGACGCGCCTGGCCCGGCGCTTGTTCAATGTCGACATGGTGGTCCTGGCATGGGCCGAGGCCGACGCCGACGCGGCCGCGGCCGGCGGCTGGCGGGCGGTGGACGGCGCGCTTTTCGGAGATGTGCAGCGTTGGTCTGTCGAGTGCCCCGTGCATGCCGCCGACGGGCGCACGCTGGGTGCATTGCGGTTGCTGCACGGACAGGCGCGCGATTTTTCCGACCAAGACAAGCGCGCCTTGAATGACCTGGCCGGCCTGGCGGCCACGGCCATCGAACAGCACGACGCATTGCCTGGCGACCGCGCCGATGAAGGCACTTGGCGCGAAGAAGCCCGCAAGCTGTCGCTGGCCATCGCCGGCAGTGGCACCGGCGTCTGGGACCGCAACGTGATCACCGGCGACATCACCTATTCGCCCGGCTGGAAGGCGTTGCTGGGCTATAGCGAGTCGGAACTCTCCACGCGCATCGAGGACGCCTACACCCGTCTGCACCCGGACGACCTGGACTACGTGCGCGCCGCCATGCAGGACCATTTCGACGGCAAGACCGACAGCTACGAAGTCGAGCACCGCATCCGCTGCAAAGACGGCAGCTACAAGTGGATTTGCAGCCGGGGCAAAGTGATCAGCCGCGACGAGACGGGCAGGGCGCTGCGCATGATGGGCACGACCACGGACATCAGCGCGGTGCGCGCCATGTCCGACCGGCTCAAGCGCACGGCGGACCTGGTCGTCAACCTTACCGACGCCGTGCCCGGCCTGGTCTTCCAGTGTCGTCCGGCGGCCGAGGGCGGCGCGTGGTTTTCCTATGTCAGCGCGGGTATCCGGGATATGTTCGAGCTGACCGCCGATGACGTCCTTGCCAGCTCCACCGCCATCGAACAACGCATCCATCCCGACGACCTGGCCGCCTATCGCGCGTCGCTGCACAACGCCGCCGCCGCGCTGACGCCATGGCATCTGGAGTTTCGCGTCTGTCTGCCGCGACAGGGCATGCGGTGGCGGCAAGGCGACGCCAGCCCGCGCCCCGACGTCGACGGCGGCGTGGTGTGGCACGGCTTTGTCACGGACATCACCGACCGCAAGCGCGCCGAATTCGAACTGCGCGAGCTTGCCGCCACGGACGCGCTGACGACCCTGCCCAACCGCCGCCATTTCATGTCGCGTATCGCCGCCGAGCTGACCCGGATCAAGGGCCACGGCGGCCTGGGTTCAGCGGTGCTGATGTGCGACCTGGATCACTTCAAACACATCAACGACACCTGGGGCCACGCCATCGGCGATGGCGTGCTTCAGCATTTTGCGAACATGCTGCGCGGCCAGCTGCGCGACACCGACCTGGTGGGGCGCATCGGCGGCGAGGAATTCGCCGTTGTCCTGCCCGATACCGACATCGACAGCGCGCACCGTTTCGCGCAACGCGTCCAGCGCCGGATCGCCGACGTGCCGTATTCAACAGGCGGGCGCGATATACCGTTGACGGTCAGCATAGGCATATCCGCGCTGCATACGAAGGACGACGATGCCGAGCTGGCGCTCAGCCGCAGCGACCGCGCGCTGTATTACGCCAAGCAACGCGGGCGCAATCGAATTGAATCGGTGTTGTTCCGGTAGGACAAGGGACGGCAGCGGGATGACGCGTTGCGATTACGATGCCAGGCCCTGCGCTTCCTGAACCAGCCATGTCGCGAATGCCTGGACTGGCCCTGCGCTTAATTCGACCGGTTCGGGCAGTACCAGGCAGAAGGTCTTGGCGACCGCTTTGCTCTCGGGCCAAGGCGCGACCAGTTGGCCTTGTTCCAGTTCTGCCTCGATGTATAGGCGGGGCACCAGTGTAACCCCCAGACCGGCGATGGCCGCCGCGATCAGCATGGCATGCAGGTCGTAGCGCGCGCCCACTGCGGAATTGGTCAACTCGATGCCGGCCTCTTGAGCATATCGCTGCCAGGCGTCCGGATTCTGCCGCCGATGCAGGCGTGGCAGATCATTCAATGACAAGTGGGCGCCGGTGTTCATACTGGCGCCCATACCCGCATCCGCGAGCAGTGCCGGGCTGCACACCGGCACCAGCACTTCTTCCAACAAGGGATGCAAATGCATACCGGCCCAGGCGGGATGCTCGAAATGGATGGCGGCGTCAAAACCACTGCCGGCAAGAATGAAGGGTTCCAACCGTTCGGCAATATGCACGGTTATGTCGGGATGGCGGTTTTGGAAATGCTTTAGCCGTGGAATAAGCCAGCGCGTGGCGAATGTGGGGCTGGCGGCAATATCAATCGTCCCGCCCTGCACGGGCTGCCCCATCAAATAAAGGCTGTCCCGTTCCAGCCGATCCAGCGTCTGGCGAACTTGGACGGCGTATCGCACGCCATTGGGCGCAAGCCGAACCCGGTTTCCCACGCGCTCAAACAGCGAGACGTTTAAAAATGCTTCCAGACGGGCGATCTGCCGGCTGATCGCGCCTTCGGTCAGCGCTAATTCCTGCGCCGCCCGGGCAAAGCTGCCATGGCGGGCGGCTGCCTCGAAAGCGAGTAGCGCGGAGTTGCTTGGAATCTTGCGTCGCATGAATGTGTCTTGCTGGGGGCTGTTGTTCCAGGCGCTGCAATCAGCTTGATGAAAAGTCAATGAAGACTGACTTTATATCGCTATATGCGCGGTAAATGGCAGCTTAGCATTACGTCCATGCAATGAATCGGCCGGCTTGCCGCAGCGGCCCCGTCTGTCATGAAGGACATTCTGATGATCTATACCGTGGAGTGCAGCTTTGCCGATCCCTACAGCGAAGCCGAGTGGAACCGCTTCTACAGCGTCGATAAATTGCCCGCGCTTATTTCGGTGGCCGGCTTTCGCACGTCGCAGCGCTTCAAGGCATTAAGCGCGGCGTGCCCCGTCTATCTGGCCTTGCACACGATCGACGGGCTGGAGGTTCTGACGGGAGACGAGTATCGCCAGAAGGGCGGCGGCAATTTCGCGAAGTGGCAGCGGCACATCAGCGATTGGCACCGAAATCTGTACGACGGTATCGGCGTTGCACCGGCCGTCAATAAAGACGAACTGCTGGTGCTGTGTGCAACCGGCGCCGAGCCCTTGATTCAGATGGGCCTGACCCCGTCCGCGATGCGAGCAGTGGCGCTGGAGAAGTTTCCGCAGCACCGCTGGATGGCCACGATGCCTGCGCGAAAGGCGCCGCCCGTCGAGTGCCTGGCTGAAGGCGTTTACCTGTATTCGCCGATCACAGAACAACTGACCGGTTCGCGGGCCGTTTGCCCCTTTCCAAGCCAGCAAGCCGGGGCGTACACGGTCACCGCAATCAGCGACGGCTACCTGAGCGCCAGCCTGAGCCTGCTGTCCAATATCGACGCCGACGAAGCCGACAAAATGCAGCACGATGCTGGCGCCACGGACCCTGCTGCCGTGCATATCAACTGCTATCTGGTACGCGGCGCCGGCCGCACCATTCTTATCGACGGTGGCGCGGGGGGCATTAAACAATGGGGCGGCCGGCTGCACGCTAATTTGCGGCTGGCGGGCGTTGAACCGGGCAGCGTCGACACCATTCTGCTTACCCACGCCCATCCCGATCATGTGGGCGGCCTGGTGGACGCCGAAGGGCAAATTGCATTTCCCAATGCGCAAGTGCTGGTCCATCAGCAAGAGCTTGCATTCTGGCAGGACGACGCAAACCTAAGTCGCGCCACTGAGCGCGCGCGCGGCAACTTTCTGATTGCGCGTCAAGTGTTCGACGGCTATCGCGAGACGCTAAGCACGTTCACAGACGGGCAGGTGTTGCCGGGGATTCGCGCGATGCCGTTACCCGGCCACACGGATGGGCATACCGGATATCTGTTTGAATCCGCGAACCAAAGCCTGCTGGTTTGGGGAGACATCGTCCATTTCCCTCATATCCAGATTGAACGGCCGGACGTGTCGATTGCGTTCGATCAGGATCCTACGCTGGCCGCCGCCACGCGCTCGCGGCTGCTGGACATGGTCAGCTCAGAAGAACTGTTGATCGCCGGGATGCACTTGGGGGAATTGGGCTTTGCGCGCATACGGCAAAGCCGCGGACGCTACGGCCTGGATTATGAAACTTAAAGCATGACGCGGACGACAAAGCGGTTGCTGTTGTCCATCCACGCCTTGCCTGTCAGCCATCGCTGCCAACCCAGCTTGCATTGACGTCGTTGTAGGTCTTGGCGCGTTTGCCCGTCAGCATGCTCATTTGTGAAGTCGTACATCCGGCAAGCAGCGCGGGCAGAACAACAAGCAATGCAAGTTTTTTCATTTTGACCGTTACCCCACAGTTCGGTTATTGACGTTTATGGCTCTACAGCTTCGGCGTGATATTTCGACGTGATATTGAATTCGCGCGTCAATTTATCAGAAAGCTTGCCGCCTTGCCGTAAAACAGGCAAACGCAAGGGCATATGCTGCCCAGGCGGCCGGACGATCAGTGAATCTGATCCGAGCCTTGCGGCTGCAATTGCGACAGCCCCTTCCAATCAGGATCCTTGAACACGCGCAGATTGATGGGATAGGCCGGATGCCCGGCCAGGCATTCATTGAACGCCTGCATAAACGCGTCGACGTCATTCGTGTAGTAACGCCACTCTTTCGCGTGATTGCCGGTCAGGCACGCCACCGGCACACCGACGCTGGAATTCTCGAATCCGTTTTCGACGGCTTCTTCAAAATTGTTGGTCGACTTCTTGTCTTCGTCATTGGGCATGCCGGATTCAATGCCCGTATACGGCCAGGAGATAATGATCAGGTTGTCGTTGACTTGGCGATCAGGCGCCGGCGGCAGGCCCGTACGGAATCGCACGACGATTGACAAACCATTGATGCGGGATTCACCCACTGCCCACTGATCGCCTGGAAAAATGCTGCTCATTAAATGAATTCCTGTGCTGGGATCGAACTGATTTGTTCGACACTTCAAGCCCGGAAGTCTATCGCAAGCTGTTTATTGCGGCTGCCGTCACTAGGCCCCGCTACCCGCCAAACGGCTTTGGGCCTGCTGCGCCAAACCGTCTCGCAGCACCTGCGCCGGCCCGCTCATGTCGCGGTCGCGCGACCACACCACGGCAAGCACCGGATCTTCCAGTGACAGCAACCGGCGGGTGACCAGGCCCTGGCGTTCAGCGTAGTGCGCGCCCAGGCTTTCAACGATGGCCACGCCCAGGCCCTCTGCCGCCAAAGCGCAGGCGGCCGACGATTGCGCCACCTCGATAATCGGCCGATAGGGAAGTCCGCGCGACTCCAGCGCATGGCGCGTGGCGCGGCCGGCGGGCAGGGCGGGCGCCAGCACAATGGGGCCGGCGGCGGCTACGTCTTCCAGCGCCATAACCGGCCGACGCGCCCAAGCATGGTTCTTGGGCATGACCGCATGCAAGGCCAAGGGTGCCAGCCGCAGGCTGCTGACGCGGGCGATGTCCGACGGCGCGCCGATGATGATGCCCAGATCGATGCGGTGGTCCACGGCCATTTCGATGATCTCCAGGGCGGTGCCCGCGCGAATGGTCACCGCCACGGCGGGATGTGCGCGGCGCATGCCTGCCATGGCCGCCGGCAGCAGGCTGGACGCGGCAATGGCCACCGCGCCCACGTCCAGCCGCGCCAGCGCGCCTTGCCGAATGTCCACGGCCAAGCGGTCGACGGCCTCGATGCCGGCCAGGGCGTTGAGCACTTCGGGGATCAGTGCGCGCCCCTGGCTGGTGAGGTGCAGGCGGCGGTTCTCGCGGCTGAACAGTGCAAAGCCCAGCCGCGTTTCCATGTCGCGCAACAGCGCGCTGGCGGCAGGCTGCGTCATGTTGACCGAGGCGGCCGCGGCGGTGACGGTGTCGTGCCGATACATGGCGCGCAGCAGCAGCAATTCTCGCCGGTGGAACATATGAATTTCATATGGAAATAGTCAATTCATCTATTTGACCATATGAAGAAGCCGCCGCCAGAATAGCCGGATCGTCTCCCGCCGTGTACCCATTGCGGTTCATTCATCACTACGCCGACCATGCCCGCTAACACCATTGTCTCTGTCGACTGCATCCCGCTACGCCTGCCGTTTCATCACTGGAGCCCGTCGCCGTTGTTCGCCGGCCGTCCGCGCGACAAGCTGGACAGCGCGCTGGTGCGTGTGCAAACCGAGGACGGCACGGTGGCCTGGGGCGAATCGTATTGCGTGGAACCGCGCGCCTTGACGGCGATTTTCCAGACCCTGATCGCCCCGCTGGCCTGCGGGCGCGACGCGGATGACGACACCTTGCTGCCCGGCATGCAACGCACGCTGCACAACCTGGGTCGGTCCGGCCCCGTGGTGCACGCGCTGGCCGGCCTGGACATTGCGCTGTGGGACCTGCGTGCCAAGCGCGCCGGCGTGCCGCTGCACCAATTACTGGGCGGCAAGCGCCGCGAACGCGTGCGCGTCTATGCGTCATTGCTTCAGTACTACGGCAATGCTGAGCGGCTGGATGCCGTCACGACGCGCGCCTTGAACGAGGGCTATACCGAGATCAAGTTGCATGAGCGCACCGCCGATGCGCTGGCTGCCGTGCGCCGCAGCGCGGGGCCGGCCGTGCCGATCATGGTGGACACAAATTGCGCGTGGCTGCCGGACGAGGCCGAGTCCGCCATTGCCGCCATGCTTGCGCATGATCCGTTCTGGATCGAAGAGCCGCTTTGGCCGCCGGAAGATGACCGTGCGCTGGCTCGCTTGAAGCGCGCCTGCAATGTGCCGCTGGCCGTGGGCGAGAACGCCGCCAGCGCCATGGACCTGGAACGCGTCGTGGACAACGAGGCCGCGCAGTATGTGCAGCCCAGCGTCATCAAGCTGGGCCTGACCGCCGCGTGGCGCATCGCGCAGAAGTGCGCGCAAACCAGCGTCGTCTGCGCACCGCAAGTGGCGTTCTTTGGTCCGGGCTTTCTGGCCAGCCTGCATGTGATCGCCGCGCAGCAGACCGAGGTATCGCTGGAACGGCTGTACGTGGAACTTGCCCACGTGCCCTATGCGCACAGCGTGCCCATTGCCGATGGTTGGGTCCACGTGCCGGACGGGCCGGGGCTGGGCGCGGACCCGGAAGCGGCACTCGCCGAAGGACGGTACAGCGCCTGACACGACGTGCGTGATACGGCGCCCCTGATACGAAGCTCCTGATACGAAGCCCCTGATACGAAGCCCCTGATACGAAGCCCCTGATATGAAGCCTCTGATACGAAGCCCCTGATACGAAGCCTCTGATACGAATCCCGTGATACGCATCCCCTGATACGACGATAAGGCGGGCCCAAAGAGGCCGCCTCGAACATATTCCTGGAGACAAACCCCATGCACCCCTCGCGCAGAGCGTTCCTGATCAACGGCATGGCCATGGCAACGGGCGCGGCAGTCCTGCCGTGGACGTTCGCGGCGCGCGCCGCGCAGTATCCCGACAAGCCGGCCCGCCTGATCATCCCGTACCCGCCGGGCGCCGCCACCGACACCCTGGGCCGCATGGCGGGGCAGGTGTACGCGGACGCACTGGGCCAACCCTTCGTCGTGGAAAACCGGGGCGGGGGCGGCACTACGATCGGCACGCGCGCGGTAGCGGTCTCCGCGCCGGACGGCTACACCATCGGCATGGTCGACTCCACATTCACCATCAACCCCGGGCTACTGGGCGACCGCCAGCCCTACGACGCCATCAAGGATTTTGCACCGGTCTCGCTGATGGCGACCGCGCCGTTCGTCATGGTGGTGCATCCGTCCGTCAAAGCGACCGACGTCGCATCCTTTGTCGCGTTGGCCAAGGCGCAGCCGGGCACGCTGTCATTCGGATCGGCGGGCGTGGGCAGCGGCCCGCACCTGGCGGGCGAGCAGCTGCGCCAGCAGGCCGGCGTGGACGTGCTGCACGTGCCGTACCGTGGCGGCGGCACCATCATCACGGACCTGCTGGGCGGCCAGGTGCAGTTCGCCTTCGCCACCGTTCCCACGCTGCTGGAACACATCAAAGGCGGGCGCCTGAGAGCCCTGGCCGTCACCAGCCCCCAGCGCGCCAGCCAGCTACCCGACGTGCCCACGTTCACCGAGGCTGGGCTGCCGGGCGTGGACATTTCGCCATTGTTCGGCGTCATTGCACCGGCCGGCGTGCCGGAACCGATCATCCAGCGTCTGTCTGCAACACTGGCCGAATCCGTGCGCAACGGCGCGCTGCGTGACAAGCTGGCGGGGCTGGGCTTTCAGCCGGTGGGCAGCACGCCGGCGGAATTCGCGCGGCGGATCCGGGACGATGTGGCGAAGTGGACGGCGGTGATCCAGCGGGGCGGGATCAAGGCAGAGTAAGGGGGGGCGTGGGCATTGCGCTTGATGTTGCGGCGATGCATGCGCCTGTCGGCGCTCCGTTGATGAATCCCTAAGACGGTACGGGCCTGCCCAAGCGCTTCCTATGTGGCAGGCCCCCGCCTGAAAAGCCATTCAACCACTGCCGGCCGCAATGCCGGGCTGGGCGGTATCCACCTGCGCGCGGGCCTCGCGGATACTGCGTCCCGGCGGCTGGCCGAACATACGCGCGTACTCTCGCGTGAACTGGTTCACGCTTTCGTAGCCGACGGCATAGGCCGTGGTGCTGATCGCGGCGCCTTGCGCAAGCAGGCGTCGGCGTGCATCCAGCAGGCGTAGCTGCTTCTGAAATTGCAGCGGGGTCAGCGTGGTGATGCTGCGAAAATGCGTATGAAACGCCGACAGGCTCATGCCGGCGGCATGGGCGAGCGTTTCAACGGGCAAGGGCTCCGTGTATCTCTTGCGCAGGATTTCCACGGCGCGCGCAATTCTGTGGGCGTGGCTGTCGGTGACACCCAGCGCGCGAATCGCGCCGCCATGTCGCCCGACCAGTAGCCAGTAGTGCAATTCGCGCACCAACTGGCGGCCCAGCACGGCGATGGGGCCGGGCCGGTCCAGCAATCTAAGCAGGCGTAGCGCTGCCTCGGCCACATCGGCTTCGGTCGTGTCCACGCGCACGGGGTGCTGCGGCTCGGTCGGCAGCGCGTTCATGTCGCTGAGCAGATCCGTGATCACGCCCGCGTCCAATTCCATGACCAAAGCGTAGTAAGGCGCGGCCGCACTGGCTGTGGTGATCTGGCTGATGGTTGGCACGTCCATCGTGATCAGCAAGGATTCGCCCGCGCCAAATTCATAAGTTCGGGCGCCGATCGTCACGCGCTTGCGCCCTTGCAGCACCAGCGCAACCAGCGGTTTGGTGATGGCGTAGTCAAGCGGGGAAGGGGTGGCTTCGCGCAGGATGACCACACCTGCAACGGGCGTGGCCGCGATGCCTTCGCTGTTGACGTGGGCATCGGCATAGCGCGCTGCCACGTGCCGCAAGGCTTCTGTCACGTCGGCATGCCCGGATGCGTCGGCCGCGCGCACGCCAGGTCCGGCAGATTGGGTGGATTGGGCAATCGAGTCCATGGTTCAGGCAAGAACGCGTAGGGGATGCTGCCGGGAAATTGTATGCCCGGACATCAACGTTTTTCTACGAAAACAGAATCAGGCAAGTCGTCAACATGATCGAGCAACCCGTTTCGGGCAGCAACTTCTACGCTGGGGCTTCAACCATTCAGGGGCACTTCATGACGACTATTTCTCTGGTTACCGGCGCCAGCCGAGGGCTGGGCCGCAATACCGCACTCAGCATCGCCCGCCACGGCGGCGACGTCATCATCACTTATCGCGGCGACAAGGCAGCCGCCGACGCGGTGGTTGCCGACATCGCAGCGCTTGGTCGCAAGGCCGTCGCGCTGCAATTGGACACGAGCCAGGTGTCGTCCTTTACTGCCTTCGCAGCCGCCGTGCGCACGGCGTTGGACGGCATCTGGGGCCGCGACAGTCTCGATCACCTGATCAACAACGCCGGCCACGGCGAGATGGCGGACTTTGCGTCCACCACCGAAGCGCAGTTCGACGCGCTTTTTGCGGTGCACGTCAAGGGCGTGTTCTTTCTTACCCAGGCCTTGCTGCCGGTGCTGGCGGACGGCGGGCGCATCGTCAACTTGTCGTCGGGCCTGACCCGCGTATCGTTCCCCGGTTTTTCAGCCTATGCCGCCGCCAAGGGCGCCGTGGAAACGCTGACGGTGTACATGGCCAAGGAACTGGGCAGCCGTGGCATCACCGCCAATGCCGTTGCCCCAGGCGCGATCGAAACCGATTTTCTAGGCGGCGCGGTGCGCGACATGCCCGACTACAACAGCGCCTTCGCCAATATGACCGCGCTGGGCCGGGTAGGTCTGCCCGACGACATCGGCCCGATGATCGCCAGCCTGTTGGGGCCTGACAACCGTTGGGTTAACGGCCAGCGCATCGAGGTATCGGGCGGACAATCGATTTAAACCCCTGCGCCGCTACTGCGACGTCGTCAGGAAGCCGCCAATCAAGCCGACCGTGGATTCGGGGCTCTCTTCCATCAGCCAGTGCCCGGCCCCGGGCACGACTTCCCCGCGCACGTTGGACGCCGCATTGCGCATGACGATCGCCATGTTGTCGCCAAAGGATTTTTCTCCGCCGATGGCCAGTACCGGCATGGCCAGCTTGGTTTTCGACAACGCGACGTTGTCGGCGACGTCGTGCTTGGCGATGGCGTTGAACTGGCGGTCTCAGCCTTGCACAGGCGTACACAACTCGACCAACATGCCGTCGGGGCAGCGCAGGTAAGACACCACCTGACCCCAAGGTTTGGCGGTCGGGGCGCTTAGCTCTGTTGCGCCCCGCGACAAGGCCCGGGCATGGGCGGCGGCCACGTCATCCGTCACAAACGCCACCTCCATGCCCAGCGGCTTGGCCGACGCCGACGCTTCGACGTGCCCGGTGGCGAAGTTCATTGCCCCCAATTCATGCGCCGCGAACGCCAGCGTGGTGGCGCCCGTATCAAGCTCACCGTAGGTTTTTGACTCGTGCAGGAACCGCACCGGAAAACCGAACGCGCCTTCAAAGAACGACAGGGATGCCGCCACGTCAGGCACATAGATGATGGTGTAGCCAAACTTCATGAGGTGTGTCCTTGAAAGCGCTGGGTTAGGGGGGGCGAGCATACTGGAACAGAATAGGCAGTGCTGCTTTCAGACGGGTATTCGGCGGAAGACCGCCCGTACTCGATGCCGAGTAATGACGCCGACGTCAACGCACTGTTAACGGCTTTTCGAAATCACGCCCGTCATGTATTTATTCAAATCGCGAAAGTCCTGAACCGTCCAGGCGTGCGGTGCAATTTTTACGCCGTTCTCTCGCAGCGTCCTCGGAATCAAGTCGCCATTTGGCCGCAAGATCACCGATGAAACGATGACGCCCGGATATTCTTGAAGACGTTTTTTGAACGCCGCAGTGGTCAGGTCGGGGGTGGGGGGATTACTTTTCTGGGCCAATGGCCCGGTGCCCTTGATATCGGCCCCGTGGCACATGGCGCATCGCTGCGTGAAAAGGTTCTTGCCATTGACGTTCTGTGCCATGGAAAGTGGTGCTTGAGTCAGCGCTGCAACGGCTAGCGCAGCAATGCAGATTGCCTTGGATGTCATGTGATGTTGGTGTGGGGGCAGTGCAGATTCGGAAGGCGCCGGATATCTAGAGCGGCCGCGCGTCATGGCGGGCTGCCGTGGCGGGCGGCATTATCGCAGACGGCATGGATTAAAGCGTGTGCCGCGTCCACATAGAACAGCCGATACCCCCATCGGACATTCCTGCTGGCCCGCCGCGCGGTATGACGAGAACATCGTTCATTTCCAAACCTTTACTCAAAGGAAATGAGCATGACCAACCCTCTTGCAGGACAACGCATCGTGGTCGTCGGCGGCGGCTCGGGCATGGGCCTGGCCCTAAGCGCCCGGCTGCTGAGCATGCATTGCGACGTCGTGATCGTGGGCCGATCGCGCGACAAACTGGACGCCGCGGCCACGCAGCTGCAAGCGTTTGGCGAGCCGCGCGTGTGTCAGGCGGACGTGACCCGCGAAGCGCAGGTGCAGCGGCTGTTCGAAGACATCGGCCACGTGGACCACCTGGTCTGCACCGCCGCCGACATCCGGGGCGCCTACGAGCTGCTGCCCGACCTGGCTCTGGACGCGCTGGACCGGGCGATCCGCTCGAAAGTCGTCGCGCCCATCTTGCTGGCCAAGCATGGCGCCGCACGGATGCCGGCGCACGGTTCAATCACGCTGACCTCCGGTATCGCCGCCTATCGACCCCGGCCCAAGGGCGTGGCCGTGGCGGCAATCAATGCCGCCTTGGAAGGGGTGGTGCGCGCGATGGCGGTCGAGCTGGCGCCGTTGCGCGTCAACGCGGTGTCACCGGGATGGGTCCGCACGCCGATCTGGAACGATGTGGCGGGCGCCGACAGTGACGCGTTGCTGGCGTCGATGGCCGAGCGGCTGCCGGTGGGGCGGGTGGGCACCGGCGACGATATCGCCGACGCCATCCTCTTCCTACTTGGCAACGGCTACACGACCGGCACCGTGCTGCACGTCGATGGCGGGCATCGGCTGGTCTGAGCCCAGGGTCGCAAGCCGGATCATCTGGATGAAGGCGGCAGTCTGGCGCGTGGGTTCGCGGTGCAGGGTAAGCAGGCAGATGGGCAGGCCTGCTCCCTGTGTGGCCAACGGCCGCCATACCGGCTGCGACGCCGAGACGGCCGCGCCCACGGCCATCCTGGGCAGGATCGATATTCCCAGGCCGGCGGACACCATCTGCATCAAGGCCGGTACGCTGTCGGCCTCGCCCCGAACGCGGGGCCGCATGGGGGCGTCCTGCAACAGGGCCTCCAGGTATTCCCGATACCGGCAGCCCTGCATCGTGACGATCAGCGGGTAGGCGGCCAGCGCGTGCGGGCGGATTTCGGTTGCGTGCGCCAAGGGATGGCCGGGCGGCAACACGACGCCCGGCCTGTCCCGGGCTATGGTCTCCACGCGGAGCCTAGCGTTGTCGGCCGGCCAGCCGTGCACCAGCCCCAGGTCGGCCGTTGCGTCCAGCACCGCCTGCGCGGTGTCCGAGGAATTTCTTTCCTGGACCGCAACCTGGGTGGCGGGATACAGCTCGGCAAGCTCCAGCAGTTGCGGAACCAGCACGCTGGTGCACAAGGTTTGCGGCGCGGCCACGCGGATAGTGCCCCCCGGATCATCGACGTTGTCGCGAACCTGCCGGAACGCTTCATCGGCCAACGCAAGCAGCTCGCGGGCGCGCGAGGCCAGCCTTTCCCCCGCCGCCGTCAGTTGCAAGCGGTTGTTCTGGCGAATGAACAGCGCGTGACCCACGCTGTCTTCCAGTGCGCGCACCTGCTCCGTCACGCTGGGCTGCGACAGGTGCACGCGTTTGGCGGCTTGCGTGAAGTTCAACGTCTCTGCTGCGGCAATGAAAATCTTCAGCTGTCGTAGTTGGAACATGGGGTGGTCGCGGAGGGATAGGGGAAGGGGGCGGCGGCGCGTCGGCGGTGTCACGCGCGCCGCATGAATTCCAGGAAAGCCTCGGCGGTCAGCGGTCGGCTGATCAGATAGCCTTGAATGCAGTCACAGCCCGCGTCTTTAAGCGCATCGGCCTGGTGTTGGTGTTCCACGCCTTCGGCGATGGTCTTCATGCCCAGCGCGCGGGCAAGGCCGACAATGCTTCGGATGACCGCAGACGCTTTCTCTGACGCCAGCAATTCCCGCACGAACGATCTGTCGATCTTTAGCGCGTCCACGGGAAGGCGGACCAGGTAGCTAAGGCTGGAGTAACCGGCGCCAAAGTCATCCAGCGATGTGGATATGCCGGCGCCTTTCAGCGTAGCCAGCACCGATGTGGCCATGTCGATATCGCCCAGCAGGCCATCTTCCGTGATTTCGATATCCAGCAGGGCGGGGCAGACGCGGTGCCGCCGGGCGGCATCAAGAATGCGATCTGCCAGGCCGGCGTCCAGCAGTTGCCGGGGCGACACGTTCAGGCTGGTCCTGGGCACGGTTACGCCCAATTGTTGCCATACGGCGATATGGCGGCAGACGGCATCGAACAGCCAATCGGCCAGCTGGCCCTCGTAGGAAGAATCAAGCAGCAACGCCAGAAACGCGTCCGGCGTCAGCAAGCCGCGTTGGGGATGACGCCAACGAAGCAGCGCCTCGACGCCAGCCAGGGAGCCGTCGGTCAAGGCAATCTGCGGCTGGAAATGCAGTTCGAACTGGTTGCTTGAAAATGCGGCACGAAACTCCGAGCGCAGTACCACGCGCTCGCGCATGCCCCGGTCCAATGCCGCGTCATACATGCGAACGTGCAGCCCGCCCGAGGACTTTGCGGCGTACATGGCGGTATCCGCCTGGCTCAGCAATGCCTCGGCGGATTCAGGTTTTTCTCCAAGCAGCGCGATACCAATGCTGGCAGAAAGCAATAGCGATCGGCCGCCCGTTTCAAACGGCGCCGCAAGCGTGTCCAGCACTGCCTGCGCACAGGCGTGCGCCGCGTTTTCGGTGGTGTTGCGCAACACCAGAACAAACTCGTCACCGCCTACCCGCGCGGCAAAACAAGTGGGCTCGACCAGGGTGTTCAGCCTGTGGGCAAATGCGCGCAGCATCGCATCGCCGACGGCATGGCCGAATGCGTCGTTGACGTCTTTCATGTGGTCCAGATCGATAAACAGCACCGCTACGCGAGCGCTATTCCGGGCGCCTTTCAACGTGGCGTCGGCGACCGCGCCGGATAGCGTTTCCATGCATTTGCGCCGATTCGGTAAACCGGTCAGATAGTCGTGACCGGCTTCGAATTCCAGTTGTGCCGCCTGCTCTTGTTCGCGCGTGACGTCGCGAAACAGCACCGTGATGCCTTCATCGTGGCGAAACGATCGCGCTTCGAACCAGGTGCGCAGCGGGGCGTAATAAGCGGTGTGGCGACCGGGGACGCCCGTGGCCGCCGTCTGCTGGTAGATCCGGTAATAGCCCGAGTCCACCAGGTCCGGGTAACACTGCCATATGTCGCGCCCCAGCAGGTTGTGCCTATCCTGCTGCAAGTAGCGTTCGGCGGTGTCGTTCAGGTAGGTAAAACGCCACGACTTGTCTATCGACATGAAGCCGTCGCTTAGGCTGTCCAGCATTTCCGCCAGATGTTCCGGCGCGGGCTGGCGCGCGTCGGCGGTGGGCGGTTGGGCGGGGTGTGGGGCGGGGCGTCGTGCCATTGTTGGACCTTCGTTCGCGTCGGACTAGCCAATCATTCCTGTTTCGCAAACCACATCGTCATGCCGGCAACAGCCCGGCCGACCGATAGCCGGCAATCAGCGCATCAAACAGCGCAATGTCGGCGCGACCGCGCGCCATCAGCTGGGCGCCGGCGACTGCCGCGTAAATGGCGCGCGCCCGTCCTTCGGCCTCGTTGGCGGGCACGATGCGCGCCGCTGACAGGCCCTGGGCCAGCCAGTCGACGTTGACGTCCGCAAACGCCTGGACCTCTTTCTTTACCGCTTCGGGCAAGTCGTCGTATTCGGCGGCCATGAAACTGCTCAGGCACATGCGGTTGTCGCTTTCGAGCGACTTGCGGAAGGTTTGGGGATAACGGCGCAGGCAATCGAGCGGATTGTCGCAGGTGGCGGACAGCGCTTGCAGGGCCTCGGCTGAATCCTGCCAGTACCGTCGTGCCACGGCCGCCGCAAGATCGGCCTTGCTGGGGAAGTGGTGGTAGATGCTGGCCCCCTTCATGCCCACGTCCTGCGCCAGGTCGCGCATGTTGAGCCCGCCATAGCCATGCGCCTGGACGATTTTGGTGGCGGCGGCGACAAGCCTGTCGCTGGAGCTTGCGCCTGCGGGATTCTTCAAAGTGACTGCCTCAACGAAGTTTAGGGTTGACGATACAAATTATGCCGCTTAAAGTTCAACCTAACAAACGTTAGGTAGCGCAACGCTTGTTGTAGCCCGTCCACGGATCCATCACGCCCGGGCCAACTAACAATCGTTCGTTAGTCTTTCCGCCGATGACGGCAATCCTGTCTTTCATTCCCACTTTCAACCAGGAACACGCATGAACTCGGAACTTCTTGAAAACGACGCAACAGGGCTGGCCGCCCTGATTCGCAACCGCCAGGTATCGCCCGTTGAAGTGATGCAGGCGCACCTTGATCGCATCGATGCCGTGGATAAAAAGGTGAACGCTGTCGTCACGCTGGCGGGCGATGCGCTCAAGCAGGCCAAGGCCGCCGAAGCCGCCGTGCTGGCAGGCCGGCCGCTGGGCCCGCTGCATGGCGTGCCGTTTACCGCCAAGGATTCGATTGACACCGCCGGAGTCATGACGCAACGGGGTTCGCCCATTTTCCGGGGGCGGCTGCCGGACACCGACGCAACCAGTGTGGCGCGCCTGAAAAGCGCGGGCGGCATTCTGATGGCGAAAACGAATCTGCCCGAATTTTCATACTGGATTGAAAGCGACAACCTGCTAAGCGGTCGTTCCAACAACCCCTGGGATCTTGAACGCACCCCAGGCGGTTCAAGCGGGGGGGAATCCGCGGCGATTGCCGCGGGCATGTCGCCGCTGGGCTTGGGCACCGACCTGGCCATCTCGGTACGGGGGCCCGCCGCCCAGACCGGCATCGTGTCCTTGAAGGCGACGCACGGGCGCGTGCCCATGACGGGCATCTGGCCGCGAGCCCCGCGCCGCTTCTGGCACGTGGGACCCATGGCGCGCAGCATCCGCGACCTGGCGTTGGCATTTTCGCAATTGTCCGGGCCGGACGGGATGGACGCCTTCTCAAGTAGCGCCGCTCCATTTGATGCGGGCCTCGGCGCATCGCCCGGCCGCGCACTGCGGGTCGGCTGGATGGTGGGCCCGGGTTTCGGCCCCGTCGACCCCGAGGTCGCGGGCACCGTCCGCGCGGCGGCCGAAGCGCTCAAGGACGCGGGTTGTGTGGTGGAACCGGTGGGCATTCCCGCCCTTGAACGCGACTTTGCGCTAGACGTGTTCAACCGCCTTCACGTCATGGAAATGAAACCGGCATTCGCGGAGGCCACCGCGGGGCGTGGCTTGGACGAGGTGTACAAGATGGCCAGGACGATGCTTGCGCTGCCCGATACGTCGATGCAGGACTATATCGATGCCGAGCAGGCCGCCGAGCGCTTGCGCGACGGATACGCCGAGTACTTCACGAAGTACGACGCGCTTATCACGCACGTGTTGCCCATTCCCGCGCACAAGCATGGCGTGGATACGTTCACCATCGACGGCCAGACCGTGGACGCCACGTATCTTCAGGGCGCAACCGTCCCGCTCAATGTCACGGGCCTGCCCGGCGTCTCGATGCGGTTCGGGACCAGCAAGGAGGGGATGCCGATCAACGTGCAGCTGGTTGGCAGCTGGCACGCCGAGTCGACCATTCTTCATCTGGCGGCGCAGCTGGAATCGCTTAGCCCGGTTCGTGGCCTGCGCCCCGCCCTCTAAGCCGGCACGGCGCTGAACGCGCGCCAGGCAAGCTCGTGGGGGCGACGTGCCGTTGGCTGCCCGCCGCCACGCCGACGCTCAGCCCGCATACAGATTCGTCAGCGATGCTTTAAGAAAGCCGCCGTCCACCACGATGTCCTGCCCATTCACATAGTGCGATGCGTCGCTGGCCAGAAAGGCCACGGCGCCCGCGATGTCCGAGGGAAGGCCGATGCGTCGCGCGGGGATGTGGGCAACGCGTTTTTGCAGCACGGCGTCGTCGCGGTAGTGCGGTTCCGACAGCGGGGTACGGATCATGCCCGGGCTGATGGCGTTGGCGCGTATGCCCAGGGGGCCCCATTCCACGGCCATCTGCCGGGTCAGCGCTTGCAGGGCGGATTTGGTCGAGCCGTAGGCGCCGACTCGCGTGGGCGTGTTGGCAGAGATTGACGCCACATTGATGATGCTGCCCGCCTGTTGATCGCGCATCAGCGGAAACAGCTGCTGTGCGCACAACAACGCGCCGCGCAGGTTGACGCGAAAGATGCGGTCCCATAAATCGATCGGGAACGCCTCCAGCCCCACGGGCGCGGCGCTGATGGCCGCGTTGTTGACCAGTATGTCGCAGCGCCCGAAGCGCTGCGCCACCTGCGCGGCCATCTCCGCCACCGCGTCCGGCTCTGAAATATCACAGCGCACGTTCAGCAGCCCGTCCGCCCGGGCGTCGGCGTGGCCCGCGTTGACGTCCACCTGCACGACGGCCGCGCCCATCGATTGCAGTTGCCGGCAGATGGCCAGGCCGATGCCGCCGCTGGCGCCTGTGACCACGGCCACGCGGCCTTGCAAGGCGTCGACCGCAAAAGGCGTATTGATAGAGGTGTCCATGCGCGCCGCCTACTTGTTCTTCAGGTCGGCCACTTGCGCCAGGCCTTGCCAGATGACCGCGTCGCGCTTGATCGATGCCGCGAATTCCTTGGCGGAAATGTCCGCGGGAATGATCATGTTCTGGCCTTCGATTTTTTCGCGGACGTCGGCAGTGTGCTGTGCGCGATAGATCTCTGTGTTAAGCCGGTCGATGATCCGCGGCGGCGTGCCCGCCGGCGCAAAAACGCCGTACCAACCGTCGGCTTCAAATTTGTAGCCTTGCTCGGCCAGCGTCGGCACATCCATCGTGGCGGGCCAGCGGCGCGAACCCGTCTGGCCCAGGGCGACCAACTTGCCGCTGCGCATGAACGGAATCGGCGAGGCGATATCCATGAACCCGACGCTGATGGTGTTGGCGATCAGGTCGGTGCTTTCCGTGACCAATTGCTTGTAAGGAACATGCGGCATGTCCAGGCCGTAGTGGGCCTTGATGCCTTCCATGGCCAGGTTGCCGGATGAACCCGTGCCCCACGAACCGTACGCCAGCTTGCCGGGGTTGGCCTTGGCATAGGCAACCATGTCGGCCAGGTTCTTGAAGCCGGTGCTGGGGTTGGCGACCAGCAGGATGCCCGCCGCGCCGACCTGCGCAATCGGCAGCAGGTCTTTGTCCGGGTCGTAAGGCAGCGAGGGAAGCACCACCGGGTTCAGCAAAATGGCGGACGAGGGCGCCAGCAGCAAGGTGTAGCCGTCTGGCGCCGCCTTGGCTACCGTGTCGCACGCAATCATGCCGTTGGCGCCGGGCTTGGATTCCACGACGATGGGCTGGTTAAGCGCCTTGGACAACGGGGCGGCTATCAAGCGGGCAAAAATGTCGCCGCCGGCGCCGGGGGACCCGGCGACTACCAGACGGATAGGGCGGTCGGGCCAATCGCTGGCGGCGGCCAGGGCGTTGACGCCCAGGCCCATCAGCACGCCGCCCAGCAGGATGGCTCGCCGTGTGGGAAGGGGGTGGGTCATGGCTAGTCTCCGGAATATTGGAATTGATGTTTTCAATTCACTTTGATTTGTCAGGAGCTCTAAATTCTAGGTAGCTGCACCGGCTTGGCTATAGCTGAAGCCGCAGATCTGAACTGCATGAATCGGAGGAGTCGCGGGCATGGCCGATGGCGGCGCGCGGTGCCGGCGTGCTGCGTTTTTTGCAGAAGACATCTTCGAATTCTGACGGAATGGATGGGGGGGGGGCTGGATACACTTTCACGGGGACAACTGAAGAAGAGCAAGCCATGCCTTTCACGATTCGCCGCCGTCTGCTGCTGGCAGGCGCGGTGTGCAGCGCACTGTTTTCCTTTGCGGCCGCCGCGCAAACGGCGTATCCGGACAAGCCCGTGCGGCTTGTGGTCCCGTATCCGCCGGGGGCCGCTACCGACGCCATCTCGCGCGCGTTCGCCCAGCAGCTTGGGGCAATCATGGGGCAGCCGGTGGTGGTGGAAAACCGGCCGGGCGCCGGCTCGGCCATCGGCATCATGGCCGTCAAGAACCGGCCCGCCGACGGCTACACCCTGCTGGTGCATGCCGAGGGTTTTTACAGCGCAAAGTTGACGACGCCCGGCGCGAGCTACGCGTTTTCGGACTTCGACATCCTGGCCCCGCTGGCCCAAAGCAGCTACGCCTTCATCGTGCCGGCCGATCGCGGCTGGAACACCTTGCAGGACCTGAAAGGGGCGAAGCGCGAAATGGACATCGGCATTGCGGACCTGGGCATCGGCACCTATTCCACCTTGGCGGCCAGGCTGGCAGCAAGCCTGGGCACGCAATACCGCCCGATTCCCTTCAAGGGCGGGGCCGAAGGGCTGACGGCAATTCTGGGCGGTCAGATCGACGGCTACTTCACCACGATCGGCACCACGCAAACCGTCAAGGACAATCCCCACGTGAAGGTGCTGGCCTACACCGGGCGGCCGGGCAGCGTGAGCCATCTGGCGGGGGTGAAGACGTTTTCCGAGCTTGGTGTGCCCGACATGGTGTTTCACAGCAGCTATAGCGTGGCGGTGCGCAGCGGCATCCCCGAGCCCGTGCGTACGCAGTTGGCCCGCTTCGTCAGGCAGGCCGCGACGTCAACGGCGATGGACAAGGCGCGGCAGGATCTGTATCTGGACGGCTACAGCGGCACCCTGGACGACTACAAGCAAGAGCAACTGCGCTTGTCGGCCGAGTTCGAGGCCAGCGCGAAAGCGCGCAAGCGCGACTGATCGCGCCGGCACATCTTTGCCGGATAACAGCGGGCACATAGACCCAGCAGGCGCGCGGGCAGGCGTATGATTTCAGGCGAAGGACCAGCACCGGCCTGGCGGCGGGCGGCAAGCCCGCGCGCCAGCTTTGCATGCCACATGCTTCGCATCGCCCCGTCTGCCCGCTACGCGGATGGGAAGGAAGGCGTCGCGCCATGGACCATCTGCTTGCTGTCCGCCCGGGTAGTCCCTGCGCCACGGGGCTTCGGGCAGTGTCCCCGTCACTGACGGGTGATCACGATTTCCAGGTATTCACTGGGCACCACCACCCCGGCGTCGCCAGAGCGATTGAACCGGTCTATTTGCGCTATCAGGTCGCTTTCCAGGGCGGCTTGCGCGGCGGGCTCCAGCATGGAGAACGCCTTGAGGACCGGTCCGTAATAGCTTTTGAAGACTTGCAGCCAGTGCGCCGGCGAGCGATATCGGAAAACGAAGTGTCGCGGTTCCGCCTGGATCGCCTTGGCATGTGCGCCGAACATCTCGTCGATACGCGCGCGGGTGCCCCACAGCGCGGGCGATTTGACGCCGGCCGGCGGGGGGACGTGCTTGCCGATCGTCTTGAAAATCTGTCCCACGAAGCCCTCCGGCGTCCAGTTGGCCATGCCGATCTTGCCGCCCGCACGGCAGACACGGACCAATTCGGCGGCGGCCCTGTCCTGGTCGGCCGTGAACATCACGCCGAAGGTGGACATGACGGCGTCGAAGCTGCCGGGCGCGAAAGGCAGGGCTTCGGCGTCGGCTTCCTGAAACTCGATCTTCAGCCGTTCGGCGGCGGCGCGTTCGCGAGCTCGGCTCAACAGCGCGGGCACATAGTCGGTGGCGACGACCTCGCACCAACGCCGCGCCGCTGCCAGCGACGCATTGCCGTTACCGGCCGCCACATCCAGCACTTTTTGCCCGGCGCGCACATCCATGGCCTCGCACAGTTGTTCGCCGACGATCTGAAGCGTGGTGCCGACCACGGCATAGTCGCCGGAGGACCAGGTGGCTTGCTGGCGGGTTTTCACGGCCGCCAGATCGGGCGGCGCGGCTGCCGGCGCAAGAGGAACGGCGGCAATATCGGTTGGGGACATAGCTTGACTCCATTGACACAAGGTGAAGGCGCGGGCGGATATCGCCGACGCGGTGCCGATGCGCGGGCGAAAGGCTGTTCGGGTAGCGCGCGATCGGGACTCAACCGTAGAGCGGGCGCGTGGAGGCCAACGTGGTAGCCAGCGTGGAATTCGAGGCGACCGGGGGGGAGGGTATTCCCCAGAGCGGCGCCATTTATATCCAGCTGCTGGGGCCGATGGCGATCCGCCGCGCGGGCGTGGCCCTGCCGCTGCCGCCATCGCGCAAGCTGCGCGCGCTGGTGGCATACCTGGCGCTGGCCACGCACCCGGTGTCCCGGGCATATCTTTGCGAACTGCTCTGGGACCTGCCGAACGATCCGCGCGGCGAGCTTCGTGGGTGCCTCAGCAAGGCGCGCGCGTTGCTGGACGACGCGGACCAACGCCGCGTGCAGGCCGCGCAAGACAGCGTGATGCTGGACCTGCGCGACTGCCACGTGGATGTGGTCGACATTGAAGGGGCGATGCGGCAGGGCATCGGCAACGTGGGCGTGGAACCGTTGCGCGCGATGGCAGCGCTGTTCGTCGGGGAATTCCTGGAGGGGCTGCACATCCGGTCCTGCCCGATGTTCGATAGCTGGCTGGTGGCGCAGCGGCGGCGGTTCCGGTCATGCCAGGCCGCGGTGTTGGAACATTTGGCGGCGCTGCTGCCGGACGGCTCTGAAGAGCGCTACGACTGCCTGGACAAATGGTTGCGCCTGGCGCCGTTCGATCGCCACGCGCACATGCTGATGCTGCAATCGCTCAGCGCGCGAAACCAGCTTCGCGAAGGCGAAGAGCACGTGGCCGCCGCGATTCGCGCGTTTGAAGACGAAGGGCTGGACTGGCGACCGTTGCGCGATGCGTGGGGCCAATTGAGGCGGCAATTGGGGCGGACGCCATCCGACCCGCCTGAACCGCCGGCTGGCTTGCGCAGGGCGGTGCTTGCCGAGCAGGCAGAAAGCAGCAAGGATCACACCGGTCGTGCCTCGATTGCCGTGATGCCGTTCGCGGACGCGTCCGCACCTGGCGGGGTGCGGGGCGGCCTGGGCGATGGCCTGGCTTACGACATCATCACGCGATTGGCAAAGCTGCGTAGCCTGTTCGTCATTGCGCAGGGAACCGTGTTTGCCCTGGATCAGCGCAGCGTGGGGCCGGAAGAGGCCGGCCGAACGCTGAATGTGGACTTCGTGGTCAGCGGCTTGCTGCGACGGCACGCCAATCGCATCATTGTTGACGTGGCGCTGGTCGAGGCGCGCACCGCGCGTATCGTTTGGGCGGAAACGTTCGATCACGCGATGGACGACGCCTTTGTGGCGCTGGACGACATCGGCAACCGGATCGTCGCCTCGGTCGACATCGAAATTGAATCCGCCGAGCGCGAGCGCGCCATTCTTACGCCGCCGAATTCGCTGGACGCCTGGTCGGCCCATCATCGCGGCCTGTGGCACATGTACCGGTTCAACCAGGCGGATAACGCGCGGGCAAGGCATTTCTTCGAGTTGGCGCTGCGGCTGGATCCCACGTATTCGCGGGCGTACGCTGGGCTGTCGTTCACGCATTGGCAGGACGCATTCCAACGTTGGGGCGACCAGAATTTGGCGGTCGACCTGGCGTACCAAGCCGCGGGCCAGAGCCTGATTGCCGACGACCGGGACCCCGCGGCGCATTGGGCCATGGGTCGGGCGCTGTGGCTGCGCGGCAGCCAGGAGCCATCACTGTCGGAATTGCAGCGCGCCGTGGACCTGAGCCCGAACTTTGCGTTGGGCCACTACACCTTGGGTTTTGTCCATTGCCAATCGGGCGACGCGCAGGCGGCGATTGGCTCTGCCGATCATTCGCGCCATCTGAGCCCCTTCGATCCCTTGATGTTCGGCATGCTGGCGGTTCGCGCGCTGGCTTTGGTGCGGTTGGGCCGGGTCGCCGAGGCCGCCGACTGGGCGGTCAAGGCGGCCATGCGTCCCAACGCCCACGTGCACATCCTGGCTATCGCCGCGCATTGCCTGGCACTGGCTGACAGGCAGGACGAGGCGCGGGCGTTTGTGGCGACGATACACAAGGCGAACCCCGCTTACGGCATTTCAAATTTTCTGAACGCGTTCCGCCTGACGCCCGACACGCAAGCCCTGTTCAAGAATGCCGCCAGGCGAATCGGCTTCGAGTGACGCACGCAGAATGCACGCGGGCCTGCGCGCCACCATCGGACGATGGCAACGCGCGGGCGCCCGAATCTTCAGCCCGGGCTTACTTCCCGTTCGCGCCCACCAGCACCGGTTTGTCCCGATACTTCTGGGGGAAGGTCTTCGCCAGATTTTCCACCTTGGGCACGTCGTTCAACACGATGTACATGCTGTTGGGATTGCGCACCAGGTAATCCTGGTGATAGCCCTCGGCCGGGTAGAACGCTTGCAACGGTTCCACGGTGGTGGCCAGCGGCTTGGAATACACGCCGGTCTTGTTCAGCTGCGCGATATACGCTTCGGCCACCTTGCGCTGCCCGTCATTCGCCGGGAACACCGTGGAACGATATTGCGTGCCACGGTCGGGGCCCTGGCGGTTCAGTTGCGTGGGGTCGTGCGCGACGGAAAAATAGATTTGCAGCAGTTGCCCGTAGCTGACCTGCTTGGGGTCATAGGTAATTTCCACCGCTTCGGCGTGGCCCGAGCGGCCGCCGCTGACGGTGTCGTAGTTGGCCGTGTCGGCCTTGCCGCCGGCGTAGCCGGAGACGGCGTTGCTGACGCCTTTGACATGCTGGAACACGGCCTGCACGCCCCAGAAGCAGCCGCCGGCGATGACGGCTTTTTCTTGCGTGGCGGCGGCGGGCGTTTCGTCGACAGACGGGGCGGGGATGATGAACGCGGTTTCGGCGGCGCGGGACGCACCCGCGCCCGCCGCCAGCAGGCCGCAGGCGGCGGCAAGGGCGGCGCAGAATTTTTTGGCTTGGAAGTTCATGGTCAGAAGGTTCCTGGAAAGGGGAGCCGGCGCGCCTCAACCCTGTGCGGCAAAGGTCATGGCGACGCCGTTCATGCAATAGCGCAAGCCGGTGGGGCGGGGGCCGTCGTCGAAGACGTGGCCCAGGTGCCCACCGCAGTTGGCGCAGTGCACGGCGGTGCGGACCATGCCAAAGCCGGTGTCGCGGGTTTCGCCCACGGCGTTGGGCAGCGGCTGCCAGAAGCTGGGCCAGCCGGTGCGGCTGTCAAATTTGGTGCTGGACGAGAACAGGTGCTGCTCGCAGCCGGCGCACGAAAACGTGCCGGTGCGGTGTTCGTCGTTCAGCGGGCTGGTGTAAGGGCGTTCGGTGCCTTCGCGGCGCAACACCTGGTATTGCGCGGGCGTCAGCCGGGCGCGCCATTGCGCGTCGGTCAACGCATAGGGAAAGGACGCGGCGGTGCTTGGGCCGGCCGAGGCGTTGCGCGGGGTCAGCCAGGGGGCAAGACCCGCGGCAAGCGCGGCGGCGCCGCCCAGCGTCAGGAAGTGTCTGCGGTTCAAAGTCATGGCGTGGCTCCGTCAAAAATGCGGCATGCCGGGCGCGGGCCTATTCGGCGGCCCGCGCGCGCGGCCTGCTGCGCTTACTTGCTCATTCCGTCCTTGGACATCGAATCCTTCTTCATGCCGTCGTGCGACATGCCGTCCTTGGACATGCCGCCTTTGGACATGCCGTCCTTCGCCATGCCGTCCTTGGCCATCCCGTCCTTGGCCATGCCGTCTTTCGCCATGCCGTCCTTGGCCATCCCATCCTTTGCCATGCCATCCTTGGCCATGCCGTCCTTGGACATCGAGCTCTTGCTCATGCCGTCTTTGCTCATGTTGTCCTTGCCCATGGTGTCGGCGGCGTGCGCGGCGACGGCGCCGAATGCCAGGCACAGGGAGAAAGCGGCGGTGGTGATTTTCTTCATGATGCGTTCCTTTGATGGAGGGGGTAAGACAGGAATTTCACCTAGCTTCCGCCGAACCAGTTATAGCCCTGGTCCTCCCAGTAACCGCCTGGGTAGGTGTTGGTGACAAAAATGGCCTGTATGTGCTTGGGGTTCTTGTAGCCAAGCTTGGTAGGCATGCGCAGCTTCATGGGGAAGCCGTACTCGGGGGGCAGCGTCTTGCCGTCGTAGGTCAGCGCCAGGATGGTCTGCGGGTGCAGCGCCGTGGGCATGTCGATGCTGGTGTAGTAGTCGTCCGAACACTTGAAGCCCACGTACTTGGCGGTCAGGTCCGCGCCCACGCGTTTCAGAAAGGTGGAGAAGGGCACGCCGCCCCATTTGCCGATGGCGCTCCAGCCTTCCACGCAAATGTGCCGCGTGACCTGGTCGACCTGGGCCATGGCGCGCAGTTCTTCCAGGCGCCATTGGCGCTTGTCGGCCACCATGCCGGTCACTTCCAGGCGGAACGATTCCTCGTCCACGTGGCGCACTTCGTCAATGCCGTAATACGCGTTGAAGGGAAACGGCCGGGTAATCATGGATTCCGGATAGGTGGGCGCGAGCTTGTTCGGGTCGAACAGCCAGCCTTGCACGCGGTCGTTAAAGCGCGAGACCGACGTCAAGGCCTTTTCCACGTTTTCATCATCGGACAGCGAACACCCGGACAACATCGCCACGCCACCCAGCGTCAGGCTGTTGCGCAGGAAGGCGCGGCGCGACGGCTGCTCGACGCGTCGGGCAAGCAGGTTCCTGGCTTCTTTCAGAATGGCCGCGCCGTCCAGGCCCAGCAGAGACAAGCGTCTTTTTTGGCTCACGTCGGGCTCCTTATTTGCCGCGGATCATGGCGATCAGGCTACGGGGCACCAGCGCCACCATCACCAGGTGCACGGCCACGAACGCCACCAGCAGCGCCATCGCAAAAAAGTGGATGCGGCGGGCGAATTCATAGCCGCCCATCAGGTCGCGCAGCACGCTAAATTGCACCGACTTCCACAGCACCAGGCCCGACAGCACCAGCACCACGATGTCAACCATGACGAACAGGTAGGCCAGCTTCTGCACCTGGTTGTAGTGGCGCAGGTCGTTGTGCGACAGCTTGCCGTGCAGCGCGGCGCTCAGGTCCGTGGCCACGCCACGCGGGCTGACGGGGAAGAATTTGCGCCGCAACCGGCCGGTGGCCAGGTTCAGCGTCAGGTACAGCAGGCCATTGAAAAACAGCAGCCACATGCCGGCAAAGTGCCATTGCAGCGCGCCGCCCAGCCAGCCGCCCAGGGTGATGTTGTTGGGAAAGGCAAAGTCGAAGAACGGGGCGGCGTTATAAATGCGCCATCCGCTCATCACCATCAGCACCACCGCCAGCGCGTTCAGCCAGTGCATCACGCGCAGCCAGCCGGGGTGGATGACGCCGGGTGGCCGGGCGGCGGGGGAAATGTGGGGGGCGGGGCTTGCCAACATGGCGGGTCTCCGGGGCGGGGTGCTGTCGTTGGAGCCATTCTTGTCCCTGGCCGATATCGAAGTCCTCACGCAAACTTAAAAAAATTGTGATAACTGGCCGCCGTGGATTGGCGACAATGGCGATATTCCTACCCCCGAGCCGCCCATGGACACGCCCCGCCGCGTTTTGATTGTCGAAGACGACGCCCACATCGCCGAATTGCTGCGCCTGCACCTGCGCGACGAAGGCTACGAGGTGGAACACGCCGCCGACGGCAACGACGGCATGCGCCGCCTGGAAGAGGGCAATTGGGACGCGCTGGTGCTCGACCTGATGCTGCCCGGCATCGACGGCCTGGAAATCTGCAAGCGCGCGCGGGCCATGGCGCGCTACACCCCCATCATCATCACCAGCGCCCGGTCGTCCGAAGTGCATCGCATCCTGGGCCTGGAACTGGGCGCCGACGACTATCTGGCCAAGCCGTTTTCGATGCTGGAACTGGTGGCGCGCGTGCGGGCCTTGCTGCGCCGAAGCAGCGCCATCGAACGCAATGCGCGCATCGACGCCGGCAGCCTGGCGGTGCACGGCGTGTCCATCGACCCCATCGCGCGCACGGTTGACGTCGATGACCGCCGCCTGGATCTGACGCCGCGCGAATTCGACCTGCTGCATTTTTTTGCGCGCCACCCCGACAAGGTGTTTTCCAGGATGGATCTGCTGAATCACGTCTGGGGGTATCAGCACGAAGGCTACGAACACACCGTCAACACGCATATCAACCGGCTGCGCACCAAGATCGAAGCCGACCCGTCCGACCCGCGCCGCATTTTGACGGTGTGGGGCAGGGGCTATAAATTCGCCGCGGGACCGGGCGCTGCCGGAGGCCCGACATGAAACGATTCACCCTGACCCAACGCCTGTCCGCCGTGTTTGCGTTGCTGCTGCTGGCGTGCTGCGGCGCGTCGGCGTGGTTGCAGATCGCCGCCAATTCCCGCTACGAACAAGAGGTGGTGCAGCGCCTGTCCAGCGGCTTGGCGCAGCACATCGCGGGCACCACGGAATTGATGGATGCCAACGGCTGGAAGCCCGACGCCGTGCGTTCGCTGTTTGACATGCTGATGGCGGTGAACCCGGCCGTGGAGGTCTATCTGCTGTCCAACGACGGGCGCATCGTGGGCGATGCCGCGCCGGCGGGCCAGATCAAGCGCGCGCAGGTGGACCTGGCCCCGGTCAAGCATTTGCTGGCGGGCGGCATGCTGCCGATTGTGGGCGACGACCCGCGCAGCCAGGACGGCCAAAAGGTGTTCAGCGCCGCGCCCGTGCGCGTAGGCGGGCAGGAAAAGGGCTACGTATACGTGGTGCTGCAAGGGCAGGCGCACGACGCGCTGGCCATGTCGGTATCGCGTAGTTCCGTGTTGCGCACCACGCTGTGGTCGATTGCGCTGGTGGCGTTGTTGGGGCTGGTGGCGGGCTTGACGGCGTTTGCGCTGATCACGCGGCCGCTGCGCGAATTGACGCGGGCGGTGCGCGCGTTTGAAGGCGACGATGGCAAGGCGCTGGCCGCGCTGGCACGGCCGGGCGATGACACCGACACCAGTCAGGACGAGATCTCGGTGTTGCGCCGCAGCTTCGTGCAGATGGGCCGCCGCATTTCCGACCAATGGCGCGAACTGACGCGGCAGGACCAGCAACGGCGCGATCTGGTGGCCAATATCTCGCACGACCTGCGCACACCGCTGACGTCGCTGCATGGCTATCTGGAAACGCTGCGCCTGAAGGACGAGACGCTGAACATCAGCGAACGCCGCCGCTATCTGGACATCGCGCTGGGGCAAAGCCGCAAGGTAGGGCGTCTGGCGCAAGAGCTATTCGAACTGGCGCGGCTGGAGTCGGGGCTGGTAAGGCTTGAGCCTGAAACGTTTTCGCTGCCGGAACTGGTGCAAGACGTCATGCAGAAGTTCGAGCTTGCCGCCGAAGCGCGCCAGCAACAGCTAAGCACCGACATTCCGCAGGCGCTGCCGCTGGTGCGGGCGGACCTGGGCCTGATCGAACGCGTGCTGACCAACCTACTGGACAACGCCATCCGGCACAGCCCGCCCGGCAGCCGCATCGACTTGCAACTGGGCGTGGCGCAGAACCGGGTGCAGGTGCAGGTCAGCGATACGGGCACGGGCATTCCGCAAGAGCTGCGCACGGGCTTGTTCACGCGCGCGTCGGCGTTGAACCGGGGGCCGCGCGATGGCGGGGGCTTGGGGCTGGTGATCGTGCAGCGCATCCTGCAACTGCACCAAAGCGAGATCCGGCTGGTGGAACGCCCGGAGCCGGGCGCGGTGTTCCAGTTTGATCTGTCGGCGGCGCGATAGGGCGCACGTCCCGCTGCCCCTTGACGCCTCGCCATTCAATCGGCGGCCTACGCCGCTGCCGGCATCTGCCCATGCAGCAGGTAGTCCATCAGCTCGCGCACCGAACGCATCGCGCTGCCGAACGGCAGCTTGGACGCACCCCTGAAAAACAACCCCCGGCTGACTTCGCCGCGTAGCGCCGCGGCCAGCTTCAGGTCAATGCAGAATTGCCCAAAGCGTGACAGGCCATCGCGCAGGCCGCATTGCGTCAGGCAGTCCATGCGCTGGCTGCAACGGCGCGGATCGCAGCGCGTGCCGGCTTGCAGCGTCTTTTCCTGGCGCAGATAGCGTGTCAGCCACGGCGTGGCGACGGCGCGCGCGGGCAGCCCGGCCACGCTGGTGAATTCGGCCAGCTCGGCCGGGTCGGCATCAATCAGCACCCGCTTGAAATTCTCATGCGCATCGCCCTCCTGCGTGACGGCGAACGCCGTGCCTACCTGCACGCCGTCGGCACCATGCGCCAGCCAATGCCGCACCTGGTCGTGGCTGCCCACGCCACCGGCCACGATCAGCTTGGGCGCGTCTTGACCCAGTTGCAGTTCATCGAACAGCGTGTGGCATTCAGCCAGTACGCGCTGGAAATCAAAGCGTTCGTGGTGGATGTCGTCCAGCCGCGCCGCGCCCAAGTGGCCGCCCGCATAGCCGGGATGCTCGATCACCACGGCGTCGGCCATGCGGCCTTTCTTCATCCATTTTTTCAGCACGACGGCCACGCCGCGCGCCTCCGACAGAATCGGCACCAAGGCCACGTTCGGAAAATCGGCCGTCATTTCCGGCAGGTCCATGGGCAGGCCCGCGCCCATCACGATGGCCTGCGCGCCGCTTTCGCAGGCTTGCCGCACCAGCGCCGGGTGGCCGCGCACGGCCTTCATGACGTTCACCGCCACCAGGCCCCGGCCTGCCGCCGTATCCAGCGCGGCGCGCACTTCGCGGTCCAGTGCAAGCAGGTTGACGCGGTCAATCAGGTCGCGGTCATTGCACTTGTCTGTCTGCTCAAGCAGGTCGGGATGGTGATGGCGCAAATCGATGCTGGCGATGGTGCCCACCGCATTCTGGCTGGCGACGGCTCCCGCCAGCCGATGCGCGGACACGCCGACGCCCATGCCGCCCTGCACGATGGGCAGCAGTTCGCGGCCGGCGAGTTTGAGTGATTTGAACCACGTCATGTTTAAAGCCTTTCCTCTGGTCAAGTGGACAGAGGCTAGAGCAAGGCATGACGGGTCGCCTTGCGCAGGATCAAGCGGCGGGCAATGGCGCCCGTGGCGCGGTGGGGATCACCCCACGCGGCCCGTCAGGCGGCGCGCGGCGTTCAGCACGTGGCTTAGGTGGTCAGGGTTGTAGCGGTGCGCGGGCGCGGTCAGCGTCACGGCCGCTGCGATGCCGCCCGACAGCAGGAACACTGGCGCCGAAATGCCCGCCACTTCGTTCAGGCGGTCGCCCATTGCCGCGAAATAACCGTCCTGGCGGATGCGCGCGTATAGCGCTTGTTCCGGGCCGGGCGCGTTGCCCAGGATATCGTCGAACGCCGTCAACACGCGCCCGCCGCTGCCGCGTTCCAGCGGCAGCAGATCGCCCGCGCGGATGTGGTCGCGCACCGGGTGAGGCGAATCCACGCGATACAGGCACAGGCGCGCATCGCCTTGGCGCACGTGATACGCCGCGCTTTCGCCGGTGGCCGCAACCAGGTCGCGCAACACCGGCACCACCACATGTTCAAGGGAAAACGACGCGGAATAGATCCCATGCAAACGGGCCACCTCGGGGCCCAGCGCATAGCGGCCATCGTCCAGCCGCTGGATCCATTGCGCGTGCTCCAGCGAGGCCAGCAGACGCAGCACGGTGCTTTTGTACAGGCGGGTCCGTTCGGCAAGTTCGCCCAGGGACAGCGTGCGATCGCTGGGCGTGAACACGGCCATCAGGCTCAGCGCGCGGTCGACGGCCGCCACGCCGCCGGCGGCGGCATCGGCATCGGCAACGGATTCGGTTGCGGCTTTACGTGGCATGGCGAACCTGCGCGGTGATGGCCGGGCAACGCGCCAAGGCAAAGGGAAGGGCGATCGGCATATTCCATCCTTTAGAACGACAGGCGCCGCCATTGTAGGCACAGCGCGGTGCGGCAACGTGCCTCCTTCCCGGGCCGCCACCGTAATTTCCACCAGGCAACGCGCTTGACAGCATTTTGCGCATCGTCTTTAATTCCACTAGAAAGAACAGCATTCTATAAGATAGAACTTATAAAACCATAAGGAGACATCGTCATGACGGACCCCAGCCACAACGACGCGCAGGTGCTGATCAGCGAAGTCGGCCCGCGAGACGGCTTGCAGTCCGTGTCGGCCACGATGGCGACCGAGGACAAATTCCGGTGGATCGACGCGCTGGTCGCAGCCGGCGTGCGTGAAATCGAAGTGGCTTCTTTCGTGCCCGCGCGCTTGTTGCCGCAAATGGCCGACGCCGCCGAAGTCGTGGCCTATGCCGCGCGTATTCCGGGGCTGACGGTGATGGCGCTGGTGCCCAACCTGCGCGGCGCCGAGGCCGCGCTGCGGGCCGGCGTGCACAAGCTGACCATGCCGGTTTCGGCCAGCCGCGCGCATTCCCTGGCCAACGTGCGCAAGACCCCTGAAGACATGGTCGAACAGGTGCGCGCCATTGCCGCGCTGCGCGACGAACTTGCGCCCGCCGTCAAGCTTGAAGCCGGCATCTCGACCGCGTTCGGTTGCACCCTGCAAGGCCTGGTGCCGGAAGACGAGGTCATCCGGCTGGCCGCGATGTGCGTGGCGGCGGGCGCCGATGAATCGGGCTTGTCGGACACCGTTGGCCATGCCAACCCGGCGCAGGTGCGCCGTTTGTTCCGCCGCTTGCGCGCGGAACTTGGCGCCCAGGCCGGCGCCGCGCACATGCACAACACGCGGGGCCTGGGCCTGGCCAATTGCCTGGCCGCCTGGGACGAAGGCGTGCGCACGTTCGACAGTTCGCTGGGTGGCTTGGGCGGCTGCCCCTACGCGCCCGGCGCGTCGGGCAATGTCGTCACGGAAGACCTCGTCTTCATGTTCGAGGCCATGGGCGTGCGCACCGGCATCGACCTGGAAAAGATCATCGCGGCGCGCCAGCCGCTGGCCGCCGGCCTGCCCGGCGAACCGCTTTACGGCATGACGCCCGACGCGGGCTTGCCCCTGGGCTTTGTTCAGGCGCGCTAACGCCATCCGTTCATCCGTTTTTGTAATCAAGGTGCATCACCCATGACTAGCCGTGCAATGTCCCGCCTTCCGTATGAAGGCATCCGCGTCGTCGAATTCACCCACATGGTGATGGGGCCGACCTGCGGCATGCTGCTGGCGGACCTGGGCGCGGAAGTGATCAAGGTCGAGCCGATAGGCGGCGACACCACGCGCCGCCTGCTGGGCTCGGGCGCGGGCTTCTTTCCCATGTTCAACCGCAACAAGAAAAGCATTGCGCTGGACCTGAAGCAGCCCGAAGGGGTAGAAGCCGCCTTGCGCCTGATCGACACCGCCGACATCGTCAGCGAGAACTTCAAATCTGGCGTGATGCAGAAGCTGGGCCTGGACTACGCCACGCTGAAGGCGCGCAACCCCCGGCTGATCTACGTCAGCCACAAGGGCTTCTTGCCCGGCCCCTACGACAACCGCACCGCGCTGGACGAAGTGGTGCAGATGATGGGCGGGCTGGCCTACATGACCGGGCGCGCCGGCGACCCGCTGCGCGCGGGCTCCAGCGTGAACGACATCATGGGCGGCATGTTCGGCGCAATGGGCGCCATGGCCGCGCTGGCCCAGCGCGAGCACACCGGCGTGGGCACCGAAGTACAGGCCTCGCTGTTTGAGAACAACGTGTTCCTGGTGGGCCAGCACATGATGCAGTACGCCATGACGGGCCGCGCGCCCGCGCCGATGCCCACCCGCATTTCCGCGTGGGCGGTGTACGACGTGTTCACCGTCAAGGACGGCGAGCAGATCTTCCTGGCCGTGGTCAGCGACAAGCAGTGGGACATTTTCTGCCGCGCCTTCGGCCTGGAGCAATGGCTGTCGGACCCGCGTCTAGCCACCAATAACGACCGGGTACGCGCGCGGGAATGGCTGATGCCGCTGCTGCGTTCGCACCTGGCGGGCCATAGCTCGGCGGCGCTGGCCGCGCGCTTTGAAGAAGAAGGCTTGCCCTTTGCGCCCATCACCCGCCCCGAGCAGCTGTTTGACGACCCGCATCTGAACGCCACCGGCGGGCTGGCGCCCATCACGCTGCCCGACGGGCGGGAGAGCTTCGTGCCGCTGGCCCCCCTGACGCTGGACGGGCAGCAACCCCCCATCCGCTTGCAGCCGCCGGCTGTGGGCGAACACACCGACGCGCTGTTGCGGGCGGTGGGCTATCGCGACGACGAGATCGCGGCCTTGAAGGCAAGGCGCATAACAGAAGGAGACCAACCATCATGATCGCTCTGACCCGACGCTCGTTTTTGGGCGCAACGCTTTGCGCGGCCGCGCTGCCGCTGCGGCTGCATGCCGCGTCCGCCTATCCCGACGGCCGGCCCATCCGGCTGATCGTTCCGTACACGCCGGGCGGCGGCACCGATTCCGTGGCGCGCGCTATCGCGGCCAAGATCACGGGGGCAGCCGGTTGGTCCGTGGTGGTGGAAAACCGCCCCGGCGCGGGCGGCAATATCGGCATGGACTACGTGGCCAAGACGCGCCCCGACGGCTTCATGCTGGGCCTGGGGCAAACCGCCAACCTGGCGATCAATCCGGCGCTGATGCCCAAGATGCCCTTCGATGCCGCCAAGGATTTCGCGGCCGTCGCGATGGTGGCGTCGTTGCCGGTGGTGCTGGTCGTGAAGGCCAACGCGCGCTGGAACACGCTGGCCGACCTGGTCAAGGAAGCCCGCGCGCAACCGGGCGCCATCAAGCAGGCGCTGGCCGGCTCGGGCACCGTGGGCCATCTGGCGGGCGAGCTGTTGGCGTATCAAGCCAAATTCCAGGTGCTGAACGTGCCGTACCGGGGCGCGGCGCCGGCGCTGAACGACCTGTTGGGCGAGAACACCGACTACATGTTCGCCACGCCCCAAGCCGCGCAGGAAATGCTGAAAGGCAAGGTGCTGCGCCCCTTGGCCGTCACGTCGCGCGAACGCCTGTCGATCCTGCCCGACGTGCCCACTGTGGCGGAATCCGGCTTCGACGGCTTCGAGGCCGTGGACTGGAAGGCGCTGGTGGCCCCCGCCGGCACACCGCCCGAGATCATTGCCCAGGTCAACGGCGTCGTGGAAAAGGTGCTGGCCGACCCGGCCACCATCGCCATGTTCACGGCGGAAGGCAGCAAGCCGATGGGCGGGTCATCCCAGTCCGCGCAGCAATACATCTTGAATGAACAACAGAAGTGGGCGCGCTTGATCCGCGAAGCCAACATCCAGACCGCGGCGTAATACGGACGCGGGGCCACAGGAGCCAACAGGAGACAACATCATGACTACGCTTTTCACGCGTGGCGCCGCCTTGCGCCGCGTGCTGCTTGCCGTTGCGGCGGCGCTGGCCTGGGTGCCGGCGCACGCGGCCGACGACGCGGCCAACTGGCCCGACAAACCCGTGCGCCTGGTCGTTCCGTATTCCCCCGGCGGCACGACGGATTACGCCGCGCGGCAAGTGGCGCAAAAGCTATCCGAGGCCACCGGAAAAACCTTTATCGTGGACAACAAGACCGGGGCGTCGGGAACCATCGCCACGCAGGAAGTGGCGCGGTCCGCGCCCGACGGCAGCACGTTCCTGGTCACCGACACCACTTACACGATGCTGCCGCTGTTGTTTTCCAAGCTGCCTTGGGATTACCAGAACGACCTGATCCACGTCAGTGAAATCATCGAAACGCCCTTGGTGCTGCTGGTTCCCGAGAAGTCCCCGTACAAGACGATGGACGCGTTGATCGCGCAGGCCCGCAAGGCGCCCGGCACGCTGAATTTCGGGTCGGGCGGGCAGGCCAGCTCAACGCACCTGGCCGCCGAGATGTTCAAGAGCGAAGCGAAGGTGTCGTTGACCCATATTCCGTATCGCGGCGCGGGCGCGGCGTTGTCCGACCTGATGGCCGGGCAGATCGACCTGTTGATCACAGCCGCGCCCACCGCCATCCCCCCGGTGCAGGGCGGGCGGGTGCGGGCGCTGGCCGTCACTGGCGCGACCCGGCTTGCCGCATTGCCGGATGTGCCGACCTTCGCGCAGGCGGGGCTGCCGTCGTATCAGGTGTTGAACTGGTTTGGCCTGGCCGCGCCCAAGGGCACGCCGCCGGCCATCGTCAACAAGATGAACCAGCTGGTGACACAGGTAATGAGCGAGCCCGCCATGCAGGAAAACATGGCGCGGCAGGGGGCGCGCCATCGGTCCCTGCCCGTGGCGCAGTTTGGCGCCTATGTGCAGGACCAGGTGCGCCTGTGGGCTGACGTGGGCAAACGCGTGGGCATCAAGCCCGAGTAACACGGACAGGAGAGAAGTCACCATGTGGAATATGAACTTCGCGCCGCCGGAGGTGATTGAAGCGCGCGTCATCGCCGCCATGCCCGGCGCGTTACGGCTCCCTCGGCGCAGCGCCTGGGCCGACGCCAACAAGGCGGGGCATATCGTGGATTGCTTTCTTGAGGGCCCGGTGTTTGACGCCGACGGCGCGTTGTACGTAACGGACATTCCGCATGGCCGCATCCTGCGCGTGGACGGCGACAACGACTGGTGCGTGGTGGCCGAAACGGGCGGCTGGCCCAACGGCCTGGCGCGCCATCGCGATGGCAGCCTGTGGGTAGCCGACTACCGGCTTGGCATTTTGCGATGCGACCCGGTCACGGGCCAGGTCGATACCGTGCTGGGTGAGCGCAACAGCGAATCCTTCAAGGGCGTGAACGATCTGGTGTTCGACCGCGCGGGTCGGCTGTACTTCACGGACCAGGGGCAGACCGGGCTGCACGATCCCCATGGCCGCGTGTATCGCTATGAACCGGCCAGCGGCCGCCTGGACCTGCTGCTGGCCAATGCGCCCAGCCCGAACGGGATTGCGCTGGACGCGAATGAACAGGTGCTGTTCGTGGCCGTGACCCGTGCCAACCAGGTGTGGCGCGGCCCGTTGATGCGCGATGGCTCGCTGTCGAAGATGGGGGCGTTTCGCACCTTCTTCGGCACCAGCGGGCCGGACGGGCTGGCCAGCACGCCGTCGGGCGGTTTGCTGGTGGCGCATGCCAGCCTGGGCGGCGTCTTCGTGCTGAACGCGGGGGGCGAAGTCAGCCACTTTTTGAAAAGCCCGATTGCCGGCAGTACGGTGACCAATGTGGCGATACGCCCCGATGGCGGCGCCGTCGTCATGACGGAATCCGCAACCGGGGCGATTCTTGAAGCGCCGTTGCCTGCGTAACGGGATTGGCGGCAACGCGATGGCGGGATCGGGGGATCAGGGAATCAGCCTCTCAGCCTCTCAGCCGATCCTTCGATCCCCGCAAACACGCCATGCCCAGAATTACGCCACCCCACCATCACGCCATCAACTTCACGATGGCCGGCACCGACAGCACCGCCGTGTAATAGCCCATGAACTGCACGCCGGTGTTGAACCCGAACAGGCGCGACAGCAGGCCGCCGAACAGGCCCATCGTCAGGATCACCAGCAGGCCCAGGAACTGGCCTTCCCAGATGCTGATCACGATGATCAAGCCCACGAACGTGGCGATGATGGCTTCGTGGCTGACGCGGCGCGACACGAACAGCGCGGCGCGGCGCGCGAAGTTCATGGCAAACGGGTAAGACACCACGGCCGCCAGCAGCACGGCCAGCATGCCGTAGCCCAGGAATTCCCAGTGGTTCAGCAGGTTGTGCAGGTTGTGCGTCTGGCCGGTAGCCGCGTCCACCGTGAAGCGGGGCGGGGCGTTGAACAGCGGCGCGGCCGGTCCCGCCGCCACGGGGCTGAGCGGCAAGCCAAAGGCAATCAGCGGAATCAGCGCTTCGGCGATGTAGGTGGCTTCGGTGACGCCGTTGCGGGCGGACAGCACGGTGGTCAGCCGGTGGTACGCGTGCTTGATGCGCGAGCCCACCAGCTCGCCCAGCACCACCGTCATGGCGACGGGGCTGAACACGAACGTGGCGCTGGAGATGGCGGCGGTGGCCAGCGTCCAGCGGGTCTGCGTGCGGTCCATGACCTTGAGCGGGTTGGGGAAATAGCCCGACCAGCCCTTGACGTCGGGCGCCAGCGAAAACGTGCGCACCTTGTCGCGCATCATCTTTGCGCGGCCCATCGGTGAAATCACGGTGAACAGGTCGGCAATCAGCGGGCCGATGGCAATGCCCAGGAAGTAGCTGATGCTGAGCTTGACGCCGTACTTGGCCGTCAGGCTTTGCAGGGCGATGATCACCACCACGAAGGGCACCAGCAGTGCCACCGCCGCCCAGCGCCCGGCCGAGAAATAGGCGATCAACACGGCGGCGGCCAGAAAGATCCACGGCGCCGACTTGGTGATGGCCGCGCCGAACGGCGCCAGCAACACGGCGAACAGCACGGCCAGCGGCACGGCCACGAAGGCGGCCACGATGGCGCCGGACACCATCTTGCGCAGCGCAATGTGCGGCACGCCCAGCTTGCGCAGCATGTTCGCGTCTTGCAGCAAGGGTGTCGCCAGCGTGTCGCCCGGGATGCCCAGCAGCGCGGTGGGCACGGCATGCGTCATGTGCTTGGCCACGGCGCCGGCCAGAAAGAAGGTGAACACGCCGGCGGGCGGCACGCCCAGCAGCACCACCAGCAAGGTCAGCGGGGCAAGCGTGGTGGTTTCGTCGGTGCCGGACACCAGGCCGATGGCGGCGAACACCACCGCGCCCAACAGGCCCATGGCGGCCGCCACCATGATTTGTTCAAGCAGGATCGGGTCGCTCATGCCAGCGCCTCCTTGGAAGCGCCTTGCGGCAAGGCCGTGGCGGGGGCCGTGGTGGGGTCGGTGGCGGACGCGGGCGGCAGTTCGGTGAACAGGTCGTACAGACCCAGCTCTTTCAGTTCGCGGACCACGGGTTCGGGCAGGTCGGCCAGCGAGCCCAGCCCGCCCGGCTGGTCCGCCAGTTCGGCCAGCACTTCGGCGCGCCAGGCCGGGTCGTGCGTCGAGGTGTGCTCGATGACTTCACGCTTGGGCGGGAACAGGCGCGCGCAAATCACGCCCGCGATCACGCAGCCGGCCAGGCCGGCCAGCATGGCGTAGGCGTGCGCCAGTTCGGGCGACGCCACGATGCCGCGTAGCCAGCGGCTGGCGGCATAAAAGCCGGTCACGCTGATGGCGATGCCGATGCCGATGGCCCACGCCAATTGGCGCAGGTCGACGGTGTCGCTCCATACCTCTGCCAGGCGCCAGGATGGCGCGGGCGAATTTGGTTCCATGTCTCTCTCCGTTGAGGGGCGGGCGGCGCGG
>NZ_JBLVOL010000031.1:90659-101840 GCF_053543755.1 Achromobacter semiaridum
GGGGGGGGGCCCGCCCACGCCTCTGTTCTTATTGCTCTGTGCGGCTTACTGCTTGCTGCTTGCTGCTTACTGCTTGCGCAATTCCTCCAGCAAGGCCAGCGCGCGGTCGGTGCGCACGTCTTTTTCCTGCGCCATGCGCTTGGCCACGGCGTCGATCTCGGCACCCACGGCGCCCGCCACCAAAGCGATGTTGCGCGCATGCAGCGCCATGTGGCCGCGCTGAATGCCTTCGGTGGCCAAGGCGCGCAGCGCGCCCAGATTCTGCGCCAAGCCCACGGCCACCGCCACCTGGCCCAGCTCATCCGCCGAGCGCACGTCCATGATCTTCAACGCCAGGCGGGCCAGCGGATGCGTCTTGGTCGCGCCGCCCACCAGACCCACCGGCATGGGCATTTCGATGGTGCCGACCAAGGCGCCGGACGTGTCTTTCTCCCATTGCGTCAGGGAGGTATAGCGGCCCGAACGCGCGGCATAGGCGTGCGCGCCGGCTTCCACCGCGCGCCAGTCATTGCCGGTGGCGACGATGACGGGGTCGATGCCGTTCATGATTCCCTTGTTGTGCGTTGCGGCGCGGTACGGGTCCACGGCGGCAAACGTGTAGGCGTCCAGCACGCCTTCGATGATCTCGGCGCCGCTGCGTTCCTTGGTGTCCAGCACCTGGGGCGTCAAGCGCACGCGGGCGCGTGCCAGCCGCAGGTCAGCCAGGTTGGACAGGATGCGCAAGCGCACCGAACCGCCGGTGATCGTTTCCACCAGCGGGGCCACGGCTTCGGCCATGGTGTTGACGGTGTTGGCGCCCATGGCGTCGCGCACGTCCACGATCAGGTGCAGCACGATCATCGGGCCGCGCGGCGTATCGGGGAACACATGCACGTCTATGTCCTGGCAGCCGCCGCCCAGTTCGATCAGCACCTTGTCGCGGCTGTTGGCCAGGGTCAGGATGCGCTCGCGTTCGCGCAGCAGCGCCAGCCGCGCGCCATGCGGGTCGGTCAGGCCCAGCACCTGCACCTGGGCCCGCATCAACGGGCGGGTGCTGGACGTTTCAAAGCCGCCGCTCTCGCGCGCCAGCTTGGCCATGTAGGACGCCGCCGCCACCACCGACGGCTCTTCCACCGCCATGGGCACCAGCACGTCGCGCCCATTGATCTGGAAGTTGCCGGCCACGCCCATCGGCAGTTCAAACGTGCCGATGACGTTTTCGATCATGCCGTCGGCGCGGTCCAGCGCCAGCGCGCCGGGCCGGGCCAGCAGTTGCTGTTCTTCGGGCGTCAGCGAAGCGGCTTTGGCGATGGCGCCAAGGCGCTCGGCGGGGGTCAGTGCGCGGAAGTTGGGTAGGCGTGAATCGGCCACGATGGCAGGTCTCCGTATTGGTGTTAGGTGGCCTGATTCTAGGTAAACTGTACCGCTATTGAGAGGTACAGTTTTGCCAAACAGTACCATCGCACTGCACCAATTTTGGGCGGCGCCCGACGCAAGAATGTACCTATGGAAGATTCAGGCATGACCGGAAGACGGCCGCGCGCGGCGCCCATCGCCGAGAGCTTGGCCAAGCTGATCGGGCAGCAGATTGCCGATGGCGTGTACCGGCCCGGCGACAAGCTGCCGTCGCTGCGCGAGCTATCGCAGCTGCATCGCTACGCCAAGAACACGGTGGTGGTGGCGTTTGAAATGCTGGTGGCGCGCGGCTTGGTGGAACCGCGCCGGGGCTCCGGCTTTTTCGTGCTGGACGGAGACTACGCGCGCAAGGCGGCGGATGAAGAACCGGGCCAGCTAAGCCGCGCCATGGACATCGTCTGGCTGATGCGCGAACAGCTCAAGACGCAGCCCGATGCGGTGCAGGCGGGCGACGGCTTTCCGCCCGTGGAATGGCTGGCCGACATGCGCATGGACCGCTATCACCAGAAGGTGGTGCGCACCGGTCTGGGCGCCTTGTTCCGCTATGGCAGCCGCTTTGGCTATGCGCCGCTGCGCGAAAGCCTGGTGCGCAAGCTGGGCGACGTGGGGGTGAACGTGGCGCCGTCGCAGTTGGTGCTGACGCATGGCGCGAACGAGGCCATGGACCTGGTGATCCGCTACTTCGTGCCGCCGGGCGGCACGGTATTGGTCGACAACCCGGGCTATTACCCGTTGTTCGGCAAGCTGAAGCTGGCGGGCGTGCGCATGCTGGGCGTGCCCCGCTTGCCGGACGGCCCCGACGTGGCCGCGCTGGAAGCCTTGTTGCAGCGCGAGAAGCCGCGCCTGTTCTTCACGCAATCGCTGGCGCACAACCCAACCGGTTCCGATATTTCTTTGGCCAAGGCGTACAAGGTGCTGCAACTGGCCGAGCGCCATAACCTGATGATCGTCGAGAACGACGCGCTGGCGGACTTCAAGCCCACCTCGGCCGTGCGGCTGTCGGCGCTGGACCAGCTGGAACGCACGATCTACATCGGCAGCTTTTCAAAGTCGTTTTCGGCGGCGTTGCGGGTGGGCTTTATCGGCTGCAACGCGGCCTTGGCCAGCGACCTGGCCGACCTGAAAGCCCTGGTGCACGTCAGTAGTTCGGAATATTGCGAACGCATGGTGGACGTGATGCTGCGCGACGGGCATTACGAACGGCATCTTGCGCGCTTGCGCCAGCGGCTGGAAGCGGCCACGGGCAACGCCTTGCAGGTGCTGGATTCGCTGGGCGCGCAGGTCTTTGCGCGGCCGTCGCGGTCGATGTACCTGTGGGCGGCGTTTCCCGGCGTGGATGATTCCCTGACGCTGGCCGCAGAGCTGATGCCGGAGAAGGTCATCATGGCGCCGGGCCGCGTGTTCAGCGTGGACCCCACGGCGGTGTCGCCGTGGTCGCGATGCAATGTGGGCGCGATCGGGTCACCGCGCTTTCACGCGACGTTGGCGGCGGCGTTGGCGCGGCGGTGATGGGGGGCGCGGTGGCGGCGAGGCAAAGGTGATATGGCGGCGATGTGGCGTCAGCGATACGCAAAGCCCTCAAACAGCTGCTCCATGCGCGCCTGCGCCCGAGTCGTCAGCGCCCGCGCCGGCGGCGTGCCCGGCGAACTGCGCGCGGCCTGCACGGCAAAGCGCCGCACGCCACGGCGGGCCAACGCATCGGCCAGTGCCAGCAGCCGCGTTTCGTCCAGCCAGTCCGGATGCCAGGTAATCCGGCATTCAAACGCTTTGCCGGCCGACAGCAACTGCGTCAGGCACGCCATCGCGGGGCGTTGCGAATCCCGCCGACCGGTGATGTCGTCGTACCCTTGCGCGTCGGCCTTGATGTCCAGGCCTACCCAATCCAGATGGCGCAAGACGTCTGCCAGACGCAGCGGGTAAATGCCCGCCGTATGCAGCCCGACCCGATAACCCATGCGACGCACATCGCGGATCAATGACGGCAGGCGCGGTTCGGATAGCGGCTCGCCGCCCGAGAACACCACCGCATCCAACAAGCCCGCACGACTTTCCAGGAACGACCGGGCATCGCGCCAGTCGTAGCGGGCCGTGCGGGTTTGCAGTTCGGTGTTGTGGCAGTAATGGCAACGCCACGGGCAGCCGGAAATGAAGACGACCGCCGCCAGTTGCCCCGGCCAGTCCACGCTGGAAAACGGTACCAGGCCGCCGATGGCGGGCGCGTGCCGAGGCAGCGCTTCGGCCACCGGCTGCGGCGGCGCGCAGTAGGCGGGCCGGACGGCCAGCCTGCGCGTGCCGGGCGGCGTTTGTGCCGGTGCGCCCTCAGGCGCGTTGCTCGACGAAGAAGCGGCGTTCATTGAATTCGCCTTGTTTGCCGGTGTTGAAGGAAGCAACGGGGCGGTGATACCCCATTACGCGGGTCCAGACTTCGCAGCGCACGCGCCGGCTGTCGTCCAGCGACAAGGCGGGGCCATCGTCAGCGGTGGCCGCGGGGGCGCGGGCGGGCAGGGTCAAGGTTTGCATCAGGAAACTCCTTGCATCGGTAAAAGGTTGAAGATCAACGCTTGCGATCAAGCATCGAGGTCAAGCATCAAGCATCAAGTCGCCGCGCAGCATGCGGCCTGTTTGGCCAGCAGTTCGGCATCGCACTTGGGACAAAACTCGTGGTGCCCGGCCAGATAGCCGTGGTTGGGGCAGATGGAAAACGTGGGCGTGACGGTGATGTACGGCAACCGGAAATTCGACAGCGCGCGGCGCACCAGCTGCTTGCACGCCTGCGCCGACGAGACGGCCTCGTTCATGTACAAGTGCAGCACGGTGCCTCCGGTGTATTTGCCTTGCAGCGTTTCCTGCAATTGCAGCGCGTGAAACGGGTCGTCGGTATGGCCCACCGGCAGCTGGCTGGAATTGGTGTAGTACGGCTGCGCGTCGGTGCCTGCCTGCAAGATGCCGGCAAAGCGCTTGCGGTCTTCGCGCGCGAAACGGTACGTGGTGCCTTCGGCGGGCGTGGCCTCCAGGTTGTACAGGTGCCCTGTCTGTTCCTGGAATTCGGTCATGCGGGCGCGCACGCGGTCCAGCAATCGCACCGCCAGCGCGTGGCCGGCCGGTGTGGTGACATCGTCGGCATCGTTCGTGAAGTTGCGGATCATCTCGTTGATGCCGTTCACGCCCAAGGTGCTGAAGTGGTTGCGCAGGGTGCCCAGGTAGCGGCGCGTGTACGGGTACAGGCCTTCGTCGATATAGCGTTGCACCACGGCGCGCTTGGTTTCCAGGACGTCACGGCCCAAGTCCAGCAGGGTGTCCAGGCGCTGCATCAAGCGGCCTTCGTCGCCCTGGCAGGTGTAGCCCAGCCGCGCGCAATTGACCGTCACCACGCCGACGGAACCGGTCTGCTCGGCGGAACCGAACAGGCCGTTGCCGCGCTTGAGCAATTCGCGCAGGTCCAGTTGCAGGCGGCAGCACATCGACCGCACCATGTGCGGCTCCAGATCGGAATTCAGGAAATTCTGGAAGTACGGCAGGCCGTAGCGCGCCGTCATTTCGAACAGGCGGTCGGTGTTGGGATGGTCCCAATCGAAATCCGGCGTGATGTTGTAGGTGGGAATCGGGAAGGTGAACACGCGCCCCTTGGCGTCGCCGGCCATCATCACTTCGATGTAGGCGCGGTTGATCATGTCCATTTCGTGTTGCAGGTCGCCGTAGGAAAACGGCATTTCCTCGCCGCCCACATAGGGCACTTGTTCTTGCAGGTCGGCCGGGCAAGTCCAGTCGAAGGTCAGGTTGGTGAAGGGCGTTTGTGTGCCCCAGCGGCTGGGCACGTTCAAGTTGAAGATCAGTTCCTGCATGGCCTGCTTGACGTCGGCGTAGGTCATGGCGTCGCGCCGGATGAAGGGCGCCATGTAGGTGTCGAATGAACTGAACGCCTGCGCGCCGGCCCATTCGTTTTGCAGCGTGCCCAGAAAGTTGACGATCTGGCCGATGGCCGCCGACATATGCTTGGGCGGCGTGGATTCCACCTTGCCGGGTACGCCGTTGAAGCCTTCGGTCAGCAACTGGCGCAACGACCAGCCGGCGCAATAGCCGCTAAGCATGTCCAGGTCGTGAATGTGGAAGTCGCCATCGCGATGCGCCTGGCCGGCCTCGGGCGTGAAGACGTGCGAAAGCCAGTAGTTGGCCGTGACCTTGCCGGCCACGTTCAGGATCAGGCCGCCCAGGCTGTAGCCCTGATTGGCGTTAGCGTTGACCCGCCAGTCGCGCCGATCCAGGTATTCCTCCATGGCGCTTTCCACGTCCACGAGCTTGGCGCGGTCGAAGGCCACGGGGGGAACGTCGCGGGGAAGAGGGGGCTGAAGAAGCATTGCTGACACCATATGTAGTAGGGTGTCAAAACTCTATCACCACATATGGTGGGCAAAGCGGTTTTTTGCGCTGGACGGCGGCGCGATGTCAGGCCGGCTTGATACGGGTCAAATGCACGGGCGGCAACGGGCAAATCGCAATGTTGCCGTGTCGGGCGCGGGGCCTCAGAAGCCGATGCCGATACCCACCAGTGAAATCGCCATCGCCAGCGCGGCGGTGCGGGCGGCGGGGCGCGGCGCCCAAGACAGCATGCCGACCCATAGCAACGCACCGGCGGACAGCCAACCCAGCCACGCCACGACGCCCACCGTGTTGCCCCACAGGCCCACGCAAGGCAGCAGGGCCAGGGCCAACAGCAGCGCGCCGGCGCCACGCAGCACGCGGGTGTGACCGGCCGACGGGTCGCGTCCCCACACCTGGTCATAGTGACGCGGCATGGCCAGGCTTAGGCACGCCATGCCGGAATAGGTCAACAGCAATGCCATCGCAATGCCGAATAGGTCGTTCGTGTTCATGCCGCGGCCTTGTGATTCGCGCGAGGGGTGCGCTGGGCAGGCGCGGATTGCGGCTTCTTCCACAACCGGATCGCCGCCCACGCGGATAGTACGCCAAAGGCGACGGCGGTCAGCTCAACGCCCGCGCTTTCCCAATCGCCACGGCCGATCTGCGCCACGGCGTGGTCGCCCAACGTGGCGAACGACACCAGCGGCAGCAGCAGGCACAGGGCAGACAGCAAGCCTAGCTGCGTGATCCACGCGGCGCGCGGGCGAGTCAGCCACGCGTGCGCCAACATCAACGCCCACAAGCCGAAAAAGCAGCGCAGTTCCCACAGCGCGCGGTTTTCCAGTGCAACAGGCAATAGCCGATTGGCCCAGAAAAAGCCGATGCACGCCACCGCCAGTCCGGCCAACGCGGCCACGTTCAAGCCTTCAAACAGCCGGTATATGCGCGCCGTGGCGGCACCGAATTCATCGCCCGCCTTGGCGCGCCGTTTCGCCATGAACAGCACGGCCCCCGTGCCCATCATCGCGGCGCCGGCCAGGCCGCACACGAAGTACAGCCACTTCATGGCCAGCCCGCCAAATGGCGCCATGTGCAGGTCATTCATCACCTGGCGCACCACCGCCGGCGCGCCGCCGTTGACGCCGCCTGCCGGGCGCATGCGCAGCACCTGGCCGGTGGTGCCCTGGAATTCGACCATGCCGGTTGTGGCGCTGATGTTGCGCTGTGCGTCGCCGGCTTCGTTCCAGCCGTAAACGGCGATGCGCATCGAGGTGTCTTCGGGGTTCTGGATGACGACGGCGCGGGCGCTTTGGCCGATCATGGCTTCGGCGCGCGCCACCATCGGTTCCAGCGGCGGCATGGCCATGGCCTGGCCCGAGCGCAGCGGTTTTTCCTCGCCCTGCATTTCGGCCAGATACAGGCGCATGGCATCCATGCCGGCGCCGTAATGGGCGGCGACCGGCGCGGGCATCAGCTGCGCGCTGGATATCACGATGCCGGTATAGGCAATCATGAATTGAAAGGGCAGCGTCAATACGGCCACCGCGTTGTGCGCATCCAGCCACGACCGCTGGCCCTTCTTGGGGCGGAAGGTGAAAAAGTCCTTGAAGATGCGTTTGTGCGTGACCACGCCGGACACCAGCGCCACCAGCATCGCCATCGTGGCAAACGCCACCACCCACAGGCCGAAGCGGCTTTCATGCAGCATGTAGTGGAAGTTCACGAAGTGCGTGCCGCCCAGCGTGGCGCGGCCTTCGTCGTCGTGGTGATCGGCAAGCTCGGCGCCCGTCACCGGGTCCAGTTCGGCCTCGGCGTACATGCCGTTCTTGTCAAACCAGTAAACCGACAAGCCGTTGTCATGGCCCCGGTTAACCGGCCAGAACTCCCACATGCCCGCGCCCGCGTGGTGTTTGGCCATGTAGTCCACCGCCAGGTCCAGCCGGCGCGCGCGGTCCACCGGCGTGCTGGCCTGGGACGCCGACGCGGCTTCGGCGGCCTGGTGCTCGGGCGTCATCCAGTGGGTGATGGGTTCGGCGAAAAGGGCAAGCGAACCGGTCAGGAACACCGTGTACAGCAGCCACGAAAACCATAGGCCGACCCAGGTGTGCAACCAGGCCATTGACAGGCGGAAACCGGATTTCAGAGGGGGCCTCTTGTTGTGGATTGCCGCCACGAGCGGGCCGGCAAGGATCTTGTATTGAGAATGGTTCCAATTCTAAGCGAATCGGGGACGTTGTTGTGGTGCGTTATGGCGTCGGATGGGCACGACGCTTGCTGAAGGACCGTTTCATGCTGGCAGGTGCGCGCTCGCGGGCCAGAGCCGGCATTGATCCCCATGGACACAAGGAGCCCCTGATGAAACGCAAAGCGGCAGACGCCAAACAAATCAATGAATTGCTTTACCAGGCCCTGGAAACCGAGATCGGCGGCTTGACGGTGTATGAGACCGCCGTGTCCTGTGCCGTGAATGAAGACCTGAAGAAAGAGTGGAAGGAATACCTGGAAGAAACGCGGACGCACCAACGTGTGCTTTTGACCGTGTTTGAACAACTGGGACTTGACCCCGCGCAGCAGACGCCGGGCCGCGAGGTGGTGCGCCACCTGGGGGAATCGCTGGTCAAGGCCATGAAGGTGGCCATCAACGCCGGCGACCCTGACGCCGCGCAACTGGTGGCGACCGAATGCGTGGTGCTGGCCGAAACCAAGGACCATTCCAACTGGTCGCTGATCGGGCTGCTGGCCGACCAGCATTCCGGCAAGGAAGCCGCCATCTTGAAGCAGGCCTATGACGCGGTGGCGCTGGACGAAGAGCATCACCTGTATCACACGCAGGGCTGGTCGCGCGAACTGTGGGTGGAATCGTTGGGCCTGCCCGCCGTGCTGCCGCCGCCTGAAGAAGTCAAACAAGTGAAATCCGCCATTGGCGCGTCGCGCGCCGAGCAGGCCCGCGGCGAAATGCTCAAACACTAGGAGAGCCTTGATGGCAAGCAAGAAACCCGTAAACAAGGGCGCGGCCGGCGCCGTCGACACCGCCTATATGAATACCGACAGCGGCCCGGCCGCCGGCCCCGCGGGCAAACCGGTACACCCGGCGCTAAAGCGCGCGGCCGCCGTGGGCGCCACGGTTGCATCCCTGCCGCACAACGCCAACAAGGCCGCCGAGTACGGCGAGGAAGGCGCGCGCTGCCCCTATGCCGGCGCGCACACGACGCCGCCGGACCCGTCCGTGGGCGCCAGTTCGTTGTCGGAATCGGAAGCCAACGCCAAGACGGGCGATGCCGCCGAACCCGGCGTCAACGCGGTGGATGGCCGCCTGGGTCGCGTGCGCGCCGATGGCAGCGGCCAGGTGCTGACGACCAACCAGGGCGTGCCGATTGCCGACAACCAGCATTCGCTGAAAGCCGGCCTGCGCGGCCCCGCCTTGTTGAAAGACTTCATCCTGCGTGAAAAGATTACGCACTTCGATCACGAGCGCATTCCTGAACGCATCGTGCACGCGCGCGGTTCAGCGGCGCACGGCTACTTCGAATGCTATCGGCCGTTGACCGACCTGACCGCCGCGTCGCTGTTCGCTGAAAAGGGCAAGCGCACGCCGGTGTTCGTGCGCTTTTCCACGGTAGCCGGCGAACGCGGTTCCAAGGACACGGCGCGCGACGTGCGCGGCTTTGCCGTCAAGTTCTATACCGACGAAGGCAACTGGGACCTGGTGGGCAACAACATGCCGGTGTTCTTCATCCAGGACGCGATGAAGTTCCCTGACCTGGTGCACGCCGTCAAGCCGGAGCCGCATCACGGCATGCCCCAGGCCGCGTCGGCGCACGACACGTTTTGGGACTTTGTGTCGCTGATGCCGGAATCGACCCACATGCTGATGTGGCTGATGTCCGACCGCGCCATTCCGCGCAGCTACCGGATGATGCAGGGTTTTGGCGTGCACACGTTCCGCTTCGTGAACGCGCGCGGCGAATCGCGGCTGGTGAAATTCCACTGGACGCCGATCCTGGGTACGCATTCGCAAGTTTGGGACGAGGCGGTCAAGGTGTCCGGCGCCGACCCGGACTTCCACCGCCGCGACCTGTGGGAAGCCATCGACGCGGGCAAGGGCCCTGAGTGGGAACTGGGCGTGCAGATCTTCACGGAAGAACAAGCCGACAGCTTCAGCTTCGATGTGCTGGACGCCACCAAGATCGTGCCGGAAGAACTGGTGCCCATCGTGCCGATCGGCCGCATGGTGCTGGACCGCAACCCGGACAACTTCTTTGCCGAGACCGAGCAGGTGGCATTCTGCACGGCGCACGTGGTGCCGGGCGTGGACTTCACCAACGACCCGCTGCTGGCCGGCCGCATCCATTCCTATGTGGATACGCAGATCTCGCGGCTGGGCGGCCCGAACTTCCACGAAATTCCCATCAACGCGCCCGTGGCGCCGGTGCACAACAACCAGCGCGATGGCATGCACCGCCAGGCGATTCATCGCGGTCGCGTGGCGTACGAGCCGAACTCGTTGGCGGGCGGGTGTCCGTTCCAGGCCGGCATGGAAGGCTATGTGCCGTTTCCCGAGCCGATCGCGGGCGACGAATTGCGCGGCCATCCCGAAAAGTTCGCCGAGCACTACAACCAGGCCACGCTGTTCTACAACAGCCAGACCGAATGGGAAAAGCGCCACATCGTGCACGCGTTCTCGTTTGAACTGAGCAAGGTGACGGTGCCCGCCATTCGCCAGCGCATGGTGGCGTCGCTGCGTAACGTGTCTGATGAATTGGCGCAGGGTGTGGCCGATCAGCTGGGCATGGTCTTGCCCGACCCGCTGCCGCGCGCCATTGCACAGCCCCCCAAGCCGGAGGTCGAGGTGTCGCCCGCGCTGTCGTTGACGGCAAGGCCGGGTGACGGCAACGTGGCCACGCGCAAGGTGGCGATTCTGGTGGCCGAGGGCGTGGACGAAGGCGCCGTGTCGGCCGTGGCCGACGCGCTGATCCAGGCCGGCGTGGTGGTGCGCTTGGTAGGCCAGCGCATCGGGCCGGTGCAGTCCGAAGGTGGCGGCATGCTGGATGCCGACGCGTCGCTGGACAACCACCCGTCCACGCTGTTTGACGGCGCCGTGGTGCCCGGGGGCGACGCCGCCGTAGCGCGCTTGCAAGCGGACGGCCGCGCGCTGGAATTCCTGCGCGATGCCTTCCGGCATGGCAAGACGTTGTTGGGGTTGGGGCGCGGCGGGCAGCTGTTCGGCTCGGCGGGGATCGCGCCCGATGAGGCCGACGAAGGGTTGTTGATGGGCGGCGGCGCACCCGCGAAAAGCGCAACGGCGTTCATCAAGGCGCTGGCCAAGCATCGGCACCCCGAACGCGAAACGATGCCGCCCATGGTCTGACGCCGACTGTTTTGCAGGCCGCGTGTGCGGCCTGTATCGGCGCCTGGTCATGCACGCTT